>JBAVJR010000565.1:0-2595 GCA_049687855.1 Steroidobacteraceae bacterium
CAGTTGATCGGTGGTGAGGACGTGCAGGTGCGCCCGCTGGTCCTCTCCCACAACGCTGGCGAAACTCGTGCTTGCGTCGTCCAGAACCTGGGTCGGGTGAGCGGAGACGATCACGAGACGAAAGCGGTGGTACTGCTTCGCATTGCGCTCCGAGAGACCCTGCGTGGCCAGCTTCGACACGGCGGCTGTCGTTGCCTTGGCGGGTTGTGTCTCGTGGATGTAGATCAGCAGGCGGTTGCCGATGACGAGTCGAGTGCAAGGCAGCGCAGCATCCGGCGCGGGTACACGTTCGAAGACGATTGATTCGAAGACTTCATCCGGGCACTTGCAGCCCAAGGTGGTGCGGACGAAGTGCTCGATGGATTGTCGGTCGGCGGGATTCATGGGGAGCGCGGACTTTCTAGAACGTGCTATCGAAGCGCCGGATGATCGGGCTAGCCAGCGGAGGAATCCGACGCATCGGGACGACGCGGCTTGATGGCGCCGCTCTGGTAGGCGAGTTGCAACGCGGACACGAGCCACGCCAGCCGCTGTTCGGGCGTGCGACGTGCGAAGGACCAGCGCCGCAACGCCTCGGCGTCTTCCCAACTGCCCCAGGCGCTCGGTTCCTTGTTGGGATCAAAGTCCGTCATCAATTCAGTCTAGCAGCTTCGCGCGCAGGCGCTCGACGTCGGCCAGGTCCTGGGTCCGCCCTGCAGCCACCTTCATCCTGATGAGGTGCGGAATGGATGCAATGCGCACCTCTACGCCACCGATGGTGACGACTGCAGCCTCGGCCCACAGCTCGTCGAAGTTCACGGTTGGGGCGAGCATCACGTCCACGGTCGGACGCGTGTTCGTGCTGTCCCAGAAGCTGAAGACTTTCATGCCTCGAGAGGCTTGCCAGTCGCGACGCTGCTCGGGATCGGCGAGGGACATGGGATCGACGGGCGCCATGGGGCGATAACCGCCCAGTGTCAGCGCGCGAACGGCATCCTGTGTGGCATCTGTTGAGAGGTCGATGGCGAGATCCACGTCGGCGGTCAAGCGATCGAGCCCGTGCAACAGGACCGCGAGGCCGCCCACGACGACGAACCGAACGCGCGCGGCGACGAGCAGTGAGAACAACCCGATGAAATCCACTGGCATGGCTTATTGTCGCTGTGCGCGCGGCGTCACGCCAGTGAGCCGGAGCCGGATCACGCGGCGGACTCCGTGAGGGTGATGACGGCGAGTTCGGCGGACAGGCGCTGTGCAGTGACGCGAATGCGCGCGAGGCTCAAGTCCAGCGTGCCGGGCGTGCCGCGGCAGGATCGAATGTACTCGACGGAGGCCTCGGTGCCGGCGATTCCAAGCTGTGCGCAGAGCAGGTAGGTCACGGCCTCGGCATCGGCCTCCCGCGTGGTGCGGTCGGGGCGGGTGGTGCGATCGGCGGGGAAGTGCAACAGTCTATACTTCGTGTGGATGAGCAGCAGGTCATTCAAGGAGATGCCAGGCATCGAGTTCTTCGTCGATGCGCGGGGCCGCCGAAGGTCCGTGGTGATAGACCTCGGTCGTCACGGTGCGCTCTGGGAAGACCTGTTCGATGCCTACGTCGCCCAGCAGCGAAGCGCCGAGCCACGTGAGTCCCTGTCCAAGGTTAAGACGTTGGTCCAGTCCGCACCGAAGCGTCGGGCCGCTCGAACCCGAGACCTCTCAGCCTGAGTTGGCCGTGCGCTGAATGGCGATGTAGTACTCCGCGGGTCTTCCTTTCGCCAGCGTGACGGGCACCACGCGCCAATGCATGACGAAGGGCCTCTTCTTGCTGTCGTAGTTGATGGCACGGCCTTCGAAAACCTTGCCCTTTTCCATGCAACGACGCAGTGCATCGAGGGGGGCCTTTTCGGTCGCCGGTCCCTGCAGCAGCTCCGGTGATTTTCCGATCACGCTCCTGGCGCTGTAGCCGGTCAGTGCAGTGAATGCCTTGTTGACGTAGAGGATCGGTGATCCCTTGCCGGCACGGGTGATCATGATCGAGTCGAAGCTGTGGTCGGCGATCGCCCTGAGGGAAGCGACCAGGGCATCGGCGGACAGAGTTGCAGTGCGTGTCATTCATCGTCTCCTTGAAAATACATCAATATCTGTCCACGCCAGACTCAGAGCGCCGTCAGGCCTGCCTTCAGCAGGGCGAGCGGGTTTGGTTTCTTCTGATGAAACTGATAAGCGTGAGTGACGTTTTCGCGGTGGGCCACAGGGCGGATTCACTCAGAGCCGCGTCATCGACTCACGCTGCTCTTCCGGCAAAGGGTAAGCGTCAGCCACGTACGCCGGCCCCTTCATCACCCTGACGATGAAGCACCCGAGGGCGAGCGTCAGCACCAGCGTCCAGTGCGCCACGACGACACCGAACATCGTGTAGTCCCACAACCGCAGGGCGCTGGCGCCAGACTCGGAAACGGCCGGCGCCAGCGCGCGGTTCATGCCTGCAAGCCCCAACGGCAGCAGCGTGCCCCACAGCAGGATGGCCGGCAGGCGCCTCCAGATGATCTGCTCCAATCCCGGCGCTGAACGTACGAAGCCGGGGAGTTTGTTGAACAGGTTCATGATGACCTCGTCATGGTTGCCACGCGCCGCCCT
>JBAVJR010000566.1:0-4378 GCA_049687855.1 Steroidobacteraceae bacterium
GGTGAAAGGTCTGGGCGAGGTTCACGAACCGCTCGAGCTTCGCCGAACTCGCCGCCGTCCAGAGTCCGCCGATCACGAACGGATCGCTGGCAATTACGGCCACGGGCCAGCCGTCGAGCCGCGCCAGGCCCGTGATCACGGAACGGCCATGCAGACGGCCGATCTCGAAGAACGAGCCCGTGTCGACGACGGCCTCGATGATCGGGCGCATGCGATAGACCTCGCGCCGGTCGCGCGGGACGGCGGACACGAGGAATTCCTCGCGACGCCCGGGATCGTCGCCGTTCGCCAGACGCGGAGGAAGTTCATGGACGGAGGAGGGCAGGTAGCTCAGGTAACGACGCGCCCGTTCGAACGCCTCCTGTTCGCTCCCCACGTCGTCGTCGACCGCGCCGTTCGAGGCATGAATGCGGCTGCTGCCGAGTTCCTCCTTCGTCAGCTTCTGCCCCGCGGCGGCGACGACGGGCGGGCCGGCGACGAACATCTGCGACTGGCCGCGCACCAGCAGCGAGTAGTGGCTCTGCACGACCTTGGCGGCGCCGAAACCGGCGATGGGGCCCAGGCCCAGGCTCACTACCGGCACCGTCGCGAGATTGCGGACCATGTGCTCGAAACCCGGGAGGAATGGCACGTAGGTGTACCCCATGGCCTCGAGCGACTTGACCGAACCGCCGCCGCCGCTGCCTTCGATCAGGCGGATCAGCGGCAGGCGCAGTTCGTGCGCCATCTGCTCCGCCGCGACCTGCTTCTCGATGATCGAAGCGTCGGACGCGCCGCCGCGCACGGTGAAGTCATCGCCGGCCACGACCACGCGACGGCCCTCGATGCGACCGCGGCCGAAAAGAAAGTTGGTCGGGGTCAGCGACTGCAACGCGCCGGCCTCGTCATAGGTGCCGTTGCCCGTGATCGAGCCGATTTCGTGGAAGCTGCCGGTATCGAGCAGCGTGCCGATGCGCTCGCGCACGGTCAGGCGGCCGGCGGCGCGCTGTCGCGCAATCTTGTCAGGCCCGCCCATTTCGCGGGCCAGGGCCTGACGGTGCCGCAATTCTTCGAGTTCCGGCTCCCAGGTCATCGCGAGTCTCTCGCTTGCTTGCGCTGTCAAACGGACGTCAGACATCCTAGCAGGATGGACGCCGATTCAAGGATTCCGGAACGCCATGAATGTGTCGTGGGCGACCTCCTGCGTCACTGGGCGATCGCAAGGCCCGACAGGCACTTCCTGGAGTTCGAGGACGGCAGCGCATGGACGTTCGCGGCCACGCTGGATCGTGTTCAGCAGGCGGCAGCGGGATTGCGGTCCCTTGGTGTCGGGCAGGGCTCGCACGTGCTGTGCTGGATGCCGAACGCGGCGGAAGCCGTCCTGGCGTGGCTCGCCGCGAATTACCTCGGCGCCGTGCACGTGCCGATCAATACCGGCTATCGCGGACGACTGCTGCAGCATGCCATCGAGTTGTCGGACGCCAAAGTGATGGTCGCGCACGCCAGCCTGCTGCCCCGGCTGCGCGACATCGGGACGGCGCAGCTGCGCCACGTGGTTGTCGTCGGGCAGGTGCCCGCGGCCATCGGTGAGCTGACCCTGCACGGCAGCGCAGTGCTGCACTCGCCGGATCGGGCGGAACCTGCGCGGCCAGTCGAGCCGTGGGATGCCAACTTCATCATGCTGACTTCGGGGACGACCGGCCCGTCGAAAGCCGTCATCTGCACCTACATCCAGACCTGGTGTGGCGGTGCGATGGGCATGGACTACTTCGATGCCGACGATCGCGTGCTGGCCAACCTGCCGCTGTTTCATATCAGTGGCGCCGGCGCGGTCATGGACCGGCTGACCAAGGGCGGCACCTGCATTCTCCATGACGGGTTCAAGCCGGCGACGTTCTGGGACACCGTGCGACGGTTTGACATCACCGGCTGCTGCCTCGTCGGTGCGATGACGCAGTTCCTGCTGCGACAGCCGCCGAGCGGCCGTGACCGTGATCATCCGTTGCGCAACGTCGTGACCGTGCCCTGGAACCAGGACTCGCGCGCCGTGGCAGAACGCTACGGACTGCAGATGCATACCGCGTTCAACATGACCGAGACGGCGGTGCCGATAAGGTCCGGCGCCAACCCCGAGGTCCTCGGCACGTGCGGCCGGCCGCGACCGGGGGTGGAGGCGCGTGTCGTGGATGAGAACGACATCGAAGTGCCGCACGGCGCTGTCGGCGAATTGATCCTGCGTGCGTCGCGACCGTGGGAAATCACGCAGGGCTACTACCGCAATCCGCAGGCGACGGCGGCGGTGTGGCGCAATGGCTGGTTTCACACGGGCGATGCGTTCCGGCGTGATGGCAGTGGCGATTTCTTCTTCGTCGACCGGATGAAGGACGCGATCCGCCGTCGCGGCGAGAACATCTCGTCGTTCGAGGTCGAGGCCGAAGCCTTGTGCCATCCGGCGGTGCTCGAAGCCGCCGCGATCCCCGTGCCGAGCACCGAGTCCGAGGACGAAGTCCTGCTGGTCGTGACCGCCAACGCCGGGCAGCTGATCGAACCACGCGCGCTGCTGCGCTTCCTCGTGCCGCGCATGGCGCATTTCATGCTGCCGCGCTACGTCCGGGTCGTCGCGGCAATGCCGAAGACACCCACCGCGAAGATCGAGAAGCACCGGCTGCGGGCCGAGGGCGTGACGGCCGATACCTGGGATCGCGCAGCCCACGGCGTGACCGTGCGGGGCGGGCAGGTCGCCGGCCTCGATAGTGACTAGCATTATTGGACTGATGCGCTATCCTGAGCCGGTTGCAGTGAGGGGCACGTCATGGCGATCCACCTGATCGGCGGTTACCAGACCGATTTCGCACGCGTCTGGTCGCGCGAAGGACTCGATTACACCGACATGATGCGCGAGGCGATCGACGGCGCCCTGGCGTCCTGCCTGCTCGAGGCCGACGACATCGAAGCGATCCATGTCGGCAACGCCTTCGGCGAGCTGTACCGCGGCCAGGGTCACCTCGCTGCCATGGTCGCTCAGGTGAAGCCCGAGTTCTTCGGCAAGCCCGCGATGCGTCACGAAGCCGCCTGTGCCTCCAGTTCGCTCGGCATCCTCTCGGCTTCGGCAGAAATCGAAGCGGGGCGCTACGACTGCATCATGGTGCTCGGCGTCGAGGAGGAGAAGAACCTGCCGGGCGACCAGGCGTCGCAGGTGCAGAACGCCGCGTCGTGGCAGGGTCACGAGGGGCTCGACTGCAAGTTCGTCTGGCCGGCCGTATTCGGCCGGATCGCGATGGAGTACGACGAGCGCTACGGCCTCGATCGTCGCTACCTGAACCGCATCGCCGAGATCAACATGGGCAATGCGAAGCGCAACCCGCGCGCGCAGACCCGCGGCTGGAAATTCCGGGCCGAGACATTCACCGACGACGACGAATTCAATCCCATGATCGAGCCGGGCACGCGCCGACAGGACTGTGGCCAGATCACCGATGGATCCGTGGCGGTCGTGCTGGCGTCGGATCGTTTCATGCAGCGCTATGCGGCGCGCCGCGGCGTCAACGTGAGCGAGTTCCCGCAGATACTCGGCTGGGGGCACACCAATGCCGGCATCCGGTTCCTCGACAAGCTCGAGCGCAGCAGGGGCGAGGAATACATGTTCCCGCACGTGCGCAAGGCCATCAGCGATGCATGGCGCCGCGCCGGCATCAACGGCGTCGAGGATCTCGATGGCATCGAGACGCACGACTGCTTCACGTCCACGGAGTACATGGCGATCGACCATTTCGGTCTCACGCCGCCGGGGCAGAGCTGGCAGGCGATCGACAGCGGCCTGGTCGAGATCGACGGGCGGTGCCCGGTGAACGCATCGGGCGGGCTTATCGGGGTTGGTCATCCCGTAGGCGCCACGGGAGCGCGCCTGCTGCTCGACGCGGGTCGGCAGGTGACGGGCACGGCAGGCGATTACCAGGTCGCGGGTGCGCGCACGTACGGCACGCTCAATATCGGCGGCTCGCTCGGCACGGTGGTGAGTTTCGTCGTCGGCTTGCGCGACTGAGGCAGCACGGATGGCACACGCATACATCTACGACGCCGTGCGCACGCCGCGCGGCAAGGCACGCGCCGAGGGCGGCCTCGCGAAATTGAAGCCGCAGGAGCTGGTGGGCGGCCTCGTCGACGGCCTGCAGGCACGCGGTCGGGACGCCCGGAACGTCCAGGCGCTGGTCCTCGGTTGCGTCGACCAGGTGGGCGACCAGGGTGCCAACATTGCACTGGTGTCCAAGCTGCATTCCGGTGTCGCGGACGACGCGTATGCCTTCACCTTGAACAACTACTGTGTATCGGGTCTCACGGCCATCGGTCACGCTGCTTCGCAAGTGGCTGCCGGGAATCTCGATCGGGCGCTCGCGGGCGG
>JBAVJR010000567.1:0-5173 GCA_049687855.1 Steroidobacteraceae bacterium
GTCCTGTCGCGCTTGGAAAGGCAGACACGCGCGCGCCAGGACATGCCGGATCGGACGCCCGAAATCACGCGCCTGAGCGCCCTTTCCCGCAGAGCCGGGAAAGATCGCGCGGCGCATCTAATTTTGCGCCGCCCTCATCCGACCCACTCCCACTGAAGCAGATTTGCGGAGTTCAGTACGCAAGTCAGCAGGCAGACAAAGGATTGGGAGATAACGTTACCGATCAAACTGGCGTCGAAAGCGCGACACAGAGGCGGACCAAGCGGAAATTGTCACGAGGAATTTCCGATCTTCGCGTGGCGGCCCGCACTGGCGTTTTCGTCGCCTTTGATCTTGAAATTCCACCCGTGCGCTCCGTCCCCGATAGCGGACGATTGACGGGGAATTTCGACCCGAAGCTGAATTTCGTTAGCCGATGCGAGACCTACTTCTCGCGCAGGATATTGCCGTCACGATCGAGATAACGAATGCGCGAATCCTCGGCCAATGCGCGATTGATATACCCCTTCGCAGTTGGCCACACGAAATCGTCAACGACAACCCACTTACCGCCCTGCTGCTCCATTGCGATCCAGCGGTCCTCGCCCTTCTGCGGGATCTCGATCGAGAAGAGCGCCAAGGGCTTGTCGAGTTGCATGAACGACAGGCCATAGCCGGGAAACTTGATCTTCGAGTAGAGGTACTCGCCGGCTCGTTCTCGAGTACTGAAGGACTCTGGAATCACCGCGTTCTTGACAAGGCTCGCGATTCGATCGAGCTCTTCTGGTGGCAGGTTGTTTGGATCATCCTCATACGACTCAAAGTCTGGGTATCGTTCCACCAACTTGATCGTCTGCCCCTGATACTTGATCTTGCTAACGGCCTGACCATACGCGTTGCCGAAAACGACGGTGCATGCCAGAAGTGCCAGCGATAAGTGCCGCCACTGAATCACTCGCACCTGCATAAGTTGCCTGTCCTCACTATTTGCGGATAGTCATGGTCGGCCGGCCGCCACTATGGTCGAGCCCAGTGCCACCGTCCGTTTGGCCGATTTTCCCCGTCCGCGAACGTCTGCTACTGTACATAGCAGACGCCGGCAGCGCCGCCACCGCTTCCCGATCTGACCCCATTCCCCAGCCAACTCCAGTCGCACCACGAACGCTTTGCTAGGCCGCCGACTCACGTGCGACTTCCCAGCCCGGAAACACCAGCACGGCCGGATGACACTTGAGCGCACGGGCCAGCACCTTGGCCCGCTCGACCCCGAGGTTGACCCGGCCATTCTCGATGGCCGAGATCGTGGACTGCGGAATACCGGTGAGGTCGGCGAGCTGGCCCTGGGTGAGCTCCTGGAGCTCCCGCAGAATGCGCACCGACTCGCCGACGGAAACCTCGACGCGCCGCTTGGCTGGTCTGAACTCTCTCATCTCACGGTCTCCGATAGTCGTGGGGAGTGACCTGAATGACCTGTATCAGCAGCACGTTCGCGACCACGCGGTAGATCACTCTCCATTTCAAGCCGAGGCGGGAAGATCGGTGCCCTTTCCACTCGCCGGACAGGGATTCATCGTGGAATCCCTTGATGGCCCGCAGCCCCGGCGGTCCCGAAAGCGCGGCAATGTCCTTCCACTTCTCGTAGCGCTTCAGAATCTCGAGCGGCACCGTACCGGACAGCTGCTTCTCTACCCGGCGATGCTCTTCAATTCGCCACATATCTTATGATATCTATACTATAATTGGTATGTCAACGCGACCGCTCCCACTTCGCGATCCGACCCCACTCCCCGTCGGACAGATACTCGCCGGACGACCCTCCTCTCCGCAGCGGCGCTTCAACAGCGCCGCGAGATGCTGCGCCGCGCAGCAGCGTCCCCTCTTCTTGCATGACCGAACCCGCGCCCGACAGCAGACGGTCAACGGTGAAAAACAACCCGCAGCGGATCTCGCTGATTGGGCTACCTCCTGTGTGCCCTTGCAGCGCGTCTCAGGTGTCCCGCTACAAGGCGGGGATGAAATTCAAGGCGTACCAGGCTGTCAGCAGATACATGGCCGCAAGGACGCCCAGCTGGATGCGTGGGGATTCGAAGATCCACGCTGTGACAATGAGACTGATCTGGGCGATTCCAAGCAACTTCACGGCCGACGATTGAAAGCCCGCCAGCATCAGGTTCGCGAGATGCCCAAGGATCAAGTAGAAAAAAAGGCCGGTCAGAAATTTGCGTCGTACGGCGGCATGGTGAGCCGCGAGATCAACCGGCTCCTTGATTTCAACCTCGGGCACGATCAGCCAGCAATTTACAAAGAGGATGGCACCGAGCAAGAGCAGGAAGCAGACGAATCCCAGCGACCAGACGGGATCGTTACGCGCGTGCCAGACGGAGAACCAATAGTCGACGCACATGAACGCCATGAAACCGATCCATCCGACCAGCGGTATGGACCATCGACTCACGCCTGCCTTGATGATCTTCGTGATGCCGATCAATAGATGCGTGAGTGCCAGCGATATGACGATCGACAGCAGCACGCTGACGTATTCGAAAGGCGTCATTCAGCACCAGGAAGTGTCATGGAACTCATCTCTCGACTCTACATCCGACGAGACCGCCGACATCTTCACAGCGTAGCCCAAGGGCGATCGACTTGCTCTGGATGAACAGGGGCTGAAGGGCCGCTCCTGCCCGACCCCACTCCCCTCGCAGAACCCAACGGCTCGAAGACGGCTCGACCGAGCCGTCAAGCCGCTGCGTCCGCAGCAGCGTCCCCCTCCCATCCGCCCGTCGAACCCCTCAGATGCGGCGCCACGCAGTGCGACAGAAATCGCCGGAACGACTTGCTGATTGGTCGCCGCGGTCAGCGATCAAGGATGCATTGGGCCGTCGCGGCCATCGCTGATCGTCGACAGATAGGTCGGTGGTCGACGTGCCGCGTGCGCCTGTTCAAACGCATGGGCGAGCGCGAGAATCTGCGCGTCCTTCCAGGCGCCGCCAAAGAACGAGACGCCCACGGGCAAGCCGTGCACGAACCCAGCCGGCACCGTGACGCTGGGATAGCCGGCAACGGCCGCAGGCGTGGAGCTGCCGAACCAAGAAGCCGCGTTGTCGCCGTTGATGAGGTCAATCGACCAGGCCGGACTCGTCGTCAGCGCGACGAGCGCGTCGAGCTTGTGCCTCTTGAGTGCGGCATCAATACCCTCCGGTCCGGACATCCGCTTGGCCCGCTTGACCGCGGCACGATACTCAAGGGCGTCCAGTCCGCCCTTGCCTTGGGCCTCGAGCATGATCTCTTGTCCGAACCAGCGCAGCTCACGCTTTGCTTCACGCTCGTTGAAGGCGATGACGTCGGCCAGCGTCGCGATTGACGCGATGTTGCGCCCATTCAGGTAAGTGCCCAGATCCGCTTTGAACTCGTACAGAAGTGCCGTCTGCTCGTCCTTTGCATATTCGCTGTCGGGACGCAGGTTGACCGGATCGACCACCTCGGCACCCTGCGCTCGCAACGTCGTGATGATCGATTCCAGAATGGGCCGTCCACGATCGTCGGCGCCACCGATGCCGCGCACGATACCAATACGGCGGCCGCTCAGGCTGGCCCCCTCCAGCGCAGCACGAAAGCCCGCACGCCTGGCATCGGCCTCGTCGGTCGCAGGATCCCCGGCGTCCGTTCCCGCCATGACCTCGAGCAGAATCGCAGCGTCGGCGACCGTACGCGCCATTGGCCCAGCCGTGTCCTGGCTGTGAGCAATCGGGACGATCCCTCGTCGACTGACCAGACCGAGCGTGGGTTTGAAGCCGACAATCCCATTGACCGATGCCGGACAGACCACGGAACCGTCGGTTTCCGTACCAACGGCCACCACCGCCAGGTTGGCACTGACGGCCACTCCGGAGCCGGAGCTCGATCCGCACGGCGTGCGGTCAAGGGCATAGGGATTGCGTGTCTGCCCACCGACCGCGCTCCAGCCGCTGCTTGAACGAGAGCTGCGGAAGTTAGCCCACTCGCTGAGGTTGGTCTTGCCGAGAATCACGGCACCGGCCGCGCGCAGCCGCCGGACAATTTCTGCATCGCGGGGTGCCGGGACGTCGCTCAAAGCCAACGATCCTGCGGTCGTGCGCTGTCGATCACCCGTGTCGATGTTGTCCTTGAGCAGCACTGGAATGCCGTGCAGCGGGCCCCGCACTTTCCCGGCGCGACGTTCAGCATCGAGCTCGTCGGCGATCGCCAGTGCGTCAGGATTGATCGCGATCACCGCATTCAGCGTCGGTCCGGCGTCGTCGACGGCCGCAATGCGATCCAGGTACCACTGTGTGATCCGTCGTGACGTGAGGCGGCCGGTCTGCATCCTGTCCTCGAGCGTCTGGATGTCCAGCTCGTTCAGATCCAGCGCAGCGTCCGCGGGCGCAGGAATCGCACTTGATGCGGGCGGCGGTGAGGGAACCTGATGACACCCAACGGCGGCCACGGACAGCAGACATGCTGCGTACCAGGCTGTGGGGCTTGCGTGGCGCATCGCTGCAGTTCTCCCGTAAGAGAAACCAATCATGCCACTGACGGCGATCCCGGGGATGAAGGCATCACACCACGCGTGCTGCCCAGTTCCCCGCCACCTCGAGCAAGCACGCCGGCACGTCCACCGCTGCCAAACTGTCCGAGGCGTCGGGTTCAAGGAAGCCCGACGCGAGCAGGCGTCGCCTGCGTCTGCCTTTAGCCCGCGCCCGCAAGCAGACGGACACGGGAAAAGGACGCCCCGCCCAAGAGCTCGCTTCACGACCAAGCGGCCGCTCGACAACTGAATTCCGCTGTCCCGGCGTGCAGGAAAAGTCCGATTCAGGGGTGTCCTTGTCCTCGCTCGCAGTGCGTCGACTGTCGATCCCGTGCGTTGCTCGACTTGTTCGACTGGGGCGAGAGCCGCTCCCGGATGCGGGAACTCACGGTATGCTTCGAACAGCGAGTCTGCCTGTGATCGCGCGAGATTCGAAACGGATGACGAACCCGATGCCACGACCCAACCCGGTTTGTGCGTTGCCAGACTGATGTCCGAGCTTCCCGACTGGATCCGTCTGGCGCGCCAGCAGTGGCGCTGGCAAGGCCAGGTGCGCCCGCCCTTTGCCACGACACCGGGGCCGGACCAGACATCGGTCTGGGACTTCCCGCGCCCGCCGCGCTTGGCGCCGGACACGCGCGAGGTGGT
>JBAVJR010000568.1:0-7811 GCA_049687855.1 Steroidobacteraceae bacterium
CCGCACCTCCGCAGGGGAAGCAGGGTAAGCGACGCAAGCAGCGGGCCGGCCAGCAGGGTGACCGAAGTGATGAGGGAGGAGTCGAGCGACGACTGCATCCGGCGCCTGCGCGTGAGAGCGAAAAAAGCAGGGTGGGGATAGCAGCACAGCGTGCCGGGCATTGTCAACCGCAGTGCAAAAAGAGTCAGTCCAGGCGTGGTCGATCCCGTGTCGACCGCGCCCGCCGGCGGCGCTGCTAAGCTAACCAGCCGCGTTCGTTCTACCTGCAACGGAACCTGCCCACCGTGGATTTTCTAGTCGATCAAGCCGGCGCTCCAGGCGCTGCGACGGGACACGAACTCGCGCTCGTTGTCCAGTCCGACCTGGCCCGCTGGCTCGAGGCCCAGGATGCGCCGGCGCGAGCCTGGGTCGCCGCGACGGGTTTCAAGGCAGAGCGCCACCAGGTGCTGCTGCTGCCGTCTGCCGACGGCACACCGCGCCGGGCGGCTCTCGGTCTCGGCGCGCTGCCGTCGCTTGAGGCGCTCGAACTCTGGCATGTGGCAGGCCTGCCGGATCGCCTGCCGGCCGGTACCCACTGGCGGGTCACGAATGAACTCGGCGTCGCTGCAGCGAACGCACTCGCGCTGGGCTGGGCTTATGGCAGCTATCGGTTCGACACGTATAAGTCGTCGACTCAGCCGGCTACGGCCAGGGCGCGCCTCGTCACGCCGCCAGCCGCCGACCACGCCCAGGTCGTACGGCTTGCCGGCGCAACGGCGCTGGCACGCGATCTCGTCAACACGCCGGCGTCCGACATGACGCCCGAGCGGCTGTCCGCCGAGGCAATCCGGATCGCGCGCGAGCACGGCGCTGCCCCGCAGGAGATCATGGGCGATGAATTGCGGCGCGGCTTCCCGGCCATCCACGCCGTGGGGCAGGCGTCCGCGTGCGGCCCGCGGCTCGTCGACTTCGTCTGGGGCGATCCGCAGCATCCGAAGGTGACGCTGGTCGGCAAGGGCGTCTGCTTCGATACGGGTGGCCTCGACATCAAGCCGTCCGCGGGCATGGCGCTGATGAAGAAAGACATGGGTGGCGCGGCGTGCACCCTGGCCCTCGCGCAACTCGTCATGCAGTCACGTATGCGCGTGCGGCTGCGAGTCCTGATTCCGGCCGTCGAAAACGCGATCGCCGGCAATGCGTATCGCCCGGGCGACGTTATCCGCACACGCAAGGGCGTGACCGTCGAGATCGGCAACACGGATGCCGAAGGCCGGCTGGTGCTGTGCGATGCCATCGCGCTTGCGGACGAGGAACAGCCCGACCTGCTGGTGGACCTGGCGACGCTCACCGGCGCGGCACGCGTGGCGCTCGGCCCGGAATTGCCGGCCGTGTTCGGCACCCGACAGGAAACCGTCGATGCGCTGCTGCGGGCCGGCCGGCGAGTGGCGGATCCGCTGTGGCAAATGCCGCTCTGGAGCGGCTACGACGACGATATCGCGAGCAAGGTCGCTGACATCAGCAACGCATCGGCCTCGGCGTTTGCGGGCGCGATCATCGGGGCGCTGTACCTCAGGCGATTCGTGACGAACGCCCAGGACTGGATGCACGTCGACCTGTTCGCCTGGAACCCGAAGGACCGGCCCGGCCGTCCCGTCGGGGCGGAGGCGCATGCCGTGCGCGCGCTGTACGCGATGCTCGTCGAACGTTATGCGTAAACAGGGCGGGCTGCACCAGGCAGGTCGGTTCAGTGGCTCGTCCGGAGCGCGTGTCTGCCTTTCCAAGCGTCGGACGAGCCGCTGAAGCGACCTGCAACGTGATCGACCTGCGTTACGAACGGCGGGCCTGGACGCTGATCTACCTCTGCCTCGGGCTGGTCGAGGGCGGGACCGCGGCGGTGATGGTCCGGTCGCTGTTCGGCGACCAGGCGCCGGCGCTCGCCGTGGACCTGGTCGTCGCCATAGTCAGCGCGGCGCCGGCCTGGGCCAACCTGGCGAGCATGGCGTATGCAAGGCGCGCCCAGGGCCAGCGCAAAGTGTCGTTCCTGTTTCCGCTGCTGCTGGCGATGACGGCGTGCGTTGGCGCGCTGGCGCTCGTGCCGACCAGCGGGGCAGGGCTGCTGCTGTTTCTCGCCCTGTACGCTGCGGCGCGCCTGCTCTGGGCCGGCGTCGAAACCGTGCGCTCTGTGCTCTGGAGCGTGAACTACCCGTCGCGGCTGCGCGCCCGGATCACCGGGCGCATCACGATCAACACCTCGATCGCGCTCGCCATCACCGGCCTCGGCATCGGCTGGCTGCTCGGGCACCAAGGTCCGTGGTGGCGCATCGCGATTGCCACGGGCTCGGCGTGCGGCGTGGCGGGAGCGCTCGCCTTCCGGCAGTTCAAGGTACGCCGCGAGGATGATTTGCTCGAAGCGGAGCGCACGCGGCTGGTCGAAGGCGCCAGCTTCGGCTTCGGTGGCATGCGTGCGTTGCTGGCCCGAGACGACGCGTTCCGGCGCTACCAGTACGCGATGTCGATGTTCGGCGCGGGATTGCTCTCGCTGACGCCGCTGATGGTGATCTGCCTGGGCGACGTGCTGCAGTTGCCGGCCTTGTGGCAGGTGCTCGTCACGACCGCCATCCCCGTCATGGTAGTGCCGTTCGCGATCCAGCCGTGGGCGCGCTACCTGGATCTCCATCGCGTGCTGGCATTTCGCTCCGTCCACGGCAAGTTCACGGTGGCCGCAGTCGTGTTGTTCGTCGCGGCAGTGCTGCTGCACATGCCGCTGCTGCTGGCGCCGGGCGCCTTGCTGCTTGGGGTGAGTTCGGCGGCCGGCAGCCTCGGCTGGACGCTGGGCCACAACGACTTCGCCCCGCGAGGCGAGGAGACGCGCTACATGGCCCTGCACGTGACGCTCACCGGCCTGCGCGGGCTGGTCGCGCCGCCACTGACGATCGCGCTGTATCACCTGCTTGGCAGCCTGCACGCTGGACTCGGTCCGGCGGCGCTGCTGTTGCCCCTGCTCTTCGTCGTGAGCGGGGCCTATCGCTTTCACGTCATGCATCGCCAGCAGGTGGCCGCAAACGTCGCGTGACCGTGGCACCCGCAGGCCGCACAATTGCCCGTTGGATATCCTCGCCCGGAGCCCGTTTGATGACCCGCAGCAAAGTGGATCCCCGCCCGTACTCGAAGCTCGTGTTCGACGGCGTCAAGCAGACGCCCAGCCGGGCGATGCTCCGCGCAGTCGGCTACCAGGACCGCGATTTCAAGAAGCCGCAGGTCGGCATCGCCTCGACCTGGAGCAACCTCACGCCCTGCAACATGCACATCGACAAGCTGGCAGAGGCGGCAGCGAAGGGAGCGAATGCGGCGGGTGGCAAGAGCACTACGTTCGGCACCATCACCGTGTCCGACGGCATCTCGATGGGCACGCCCGGCATGCGGTATTCGCTCGTGTCACGCGAAGTGATCGCGGACTCGATCGAGACCGTGGCCGGCGCGCAGGGCTTCGATGGCGTGGTCGCGATCGGCGGCTGCGACAAGAACATGCCGGGCTGCATGATGGCGATCGCGCGGCTCGATCGTCCCGCGGTATTCGTCTACGGCGGTACGATCCGGCCGGGCGAAAAGAAGCGCGACGTAGTTTCGGTCTTCGAGGCCGTCGGCGCGCATGCTGCCGGCGTCATCAGCGACAAGCAGCTCAAGGAAGTCGAGCGCACGGCGATTCCCGGCGCGGGCAGCTGCGGCGGCATGTACACGGCCAATACCATGGCGTCGGCGATCGAGGCGCTCGGCATGAGTCTCGCGAACAGCTCCGCGCAGGAGGCCGTCTCGCGCCACAAGCGCAATGACGCCGAAAAGGCGGGCCGCGCCGTCGTCAACCTGATCAAGCTCGGCATCAAGCCGTCGATGATCCTCACCCGCGCAGCCTTCGAGAACGCCATCGTGGTGACGATCGCCCTCGGTGGCTCAACCAACGCGGTGCTGCACCTGCTGGCGATCGCACACGCGGCGGGCGTGCCGCTCGAACTCGACGACTTCACGCGCATCGGGGCGAAGGTGCCGGTGCTCGCCGACCTGCGGCCGAGCGGCAAGTACTCGATGTCGGAACTCATCCGCATCGGCGGTATCCAGCCGCTCATGAAGTCGTTGCTCGACGCCGGCATGCTGCACGGCGACTGCCTCACGGTGACGGGCAAGACCCTGCGCGAGAACCTGGCGCGCGTGAAGCCGTACCCGAGCGGGCAGGACATGGTTCGGCCGCTCACCAACCCGATCAAGCGCGAGAGTCACCTCGTCGTGCTCTACGGCAACCTCGCGCCGGAAGGCGCGGTGGCGAAGATCAGCGGCAAGGAAGGCCTGGAATTCACTGGACGCGCGCGTGTCTTCGATGGCGAGGAGGCGACGCTGCAGGCGATTCTCGACGGCACCGTGCACGCGGGCGACGTGCTGGTCGTGCGTTACGAAGGGCCGCGCGGCGGCCCCGGCATGCGCGAGATGCTGAGTCCGACCGCTGCGATCATGGGTAAGGGCCTCGGCGACAAGGTTGCGCTGATCACCGACGGACGCTTCTCCGGCGGCAGTCACGGCTTCGTCGTCGGACACGTTTCACCGGAGGCGGCAAGCGGCGGTCCGCTGGCGCTCGTGCACGATGGTGACTCCATCAGCATCGATGCCACGAAGCGGACATTGACGCTGCACGTTGCGGCCGACGAACTCGTCGCGCGTCGCGCCAGCTGGCGACCCCGCGCTCCGTATGCGACGCGCGGAGTGCTCGCCAAGTACGCGGAACTTGTCAGCAGCGCATCGCTTGGGGCTGTGACCGACCGGGGTTTGAAGGTTGCCGAACCGGTCGTCTAGGGAATTTGCACGAGGTTGGCACCGCGGAAGTATTGTGTTGCTCCAGTCGCGTCGGTAAAGTCGCGTCCGCCGTCAGCAACGGACCGGCTGCACCTGCACCGGAACGGCATTGCTTGGTGTTGCGCCGCAGCATGATTCGAGAACAACGACGGTTTTCGCGCGGGCACGAAGTGAATGACTCAGCAAGAGCCTGCGTCGTCCTTCGCGGGGAGCGTCAGGGGTTGCGAGGGCGGATGGGGTCTTGTAGTGTCGGTCGTCCGGGGGAGGACGCGGCATAGGGCCGGAGCATCCGCGCGCCCACAGTAGTGGAGGGGAAGTGGCTTACAGTTATTCGATCGACGATCCGGCCAAGAACAGCAAGCGCACGCTTGCCTTCATCCTGACCGTCATGATCCATGTCTTTTTCTTCTGGGTCCTCGCGTCCGGTCTCGGTGCCAAGATGGTCCAGACGGTCATGGGTCCGGTTGAGACGAAGATGATCGAGGAGCTCCCTGACGACAACAAGGAGCCGCCGCCGCCGCCGCCGGACATCGAGCAGCCGCCGCCTTACGTGCCGCCGCCGGAAGTCTCTATCGACATGGCGATCGACACCGGTCCCACCACTGCCATCTCGAACGTGACGTCGGAGCGCCCCGTAGCGGCGCCGCCGCCGCCGCCAAAGCCGGCAGAGCGTGCTACCGTCCGCACGCCGCCGTCCACGGCCGGCAAGGGCGCTCGTATCACCCAGCCCGAGTATCCGCCGGCATCGCGCCGCGCAGGTGAAGCGGGCACCGTGCAGCTGCGCTGCTACGTGAAAGAAGACGGCCGCTGCAGCGAGGTCACGATCGTCAAGAGCAGCGGCTTCGACAAACTGGATGAAGCAGCCTTGAAGGAAGTCCAGCGCAACTGGAAGTTCGTTCCCGGCAAGGAAGACGGCAAGCCGGTGGCCGCATGGCACACATTTGCCGTGACCTTCAGGCTGACCGATTGACCCGCACGATTTGATCCCTACCCGAACCCAACGTCGTACCAGTAGAAAATAGACACAGGAACCGATTTCAATGGCCACCGAAAGCGTAACCGTCGACAACCCCTACGGAATTGGCGCCCTCTGGGCACAGGGCGACTTTGTCGCGAAGGGCGTAATGGTCCTGCTCGTCATAATGTCCGCCTATTCCTGGTTCATCATCTTCACCAAGTGGTGGGAACAGCGTCGTCTGCTGTCGCAGGCGCACGAGGCCGAGAAGAATTTCTGGGCCGCCGACAACATCAAGACCGGCCTGAACAAGCTGTCGGGCAAGGCCAACATCTTCAAGGGCATGGCCGCGGAGGCGATCGACGCCGCCGAGCACCATGACACACGCCTGACGCAGCAGGTGCCGCTGCACGAGTGGATCGACAACGTGCTCGCCCGCGCCACGGCCCGCATTAACAGCGCGCTGTCGACGCAGTTGCCGTTCCTGGCCACCACCGGCTCGACGGCGCCGTTCATCGGCCTGTTCGGCACGGTGTGGGGCATATAACACGCACTCGTCGCGATCGGCGTGGCCGGCCAGGCTTCGATCGACAAGGTGGCGGGCCCCGTCGGCGAAGCCCTGATCATGACGGCCATCGGTCTCGCGGTTGCGGTGCCGGCGGTGCTCGGCTACAACTTCCTGCTCGGCCGTAACAAGCAGATCATGGAGCGCGTCAAGCTCTTCTCGAACGACCTCGAGCAGGTGATCGTCAGCGGTTCGCGCATCGAAGGCGCGGGCGCCAAGGTCATCTCGGGCGGCGTCAAGAAGTAATCGAGCGCGAGCTCCCAGAAGCCGCTGGAGACAGAATCCGCCATGAGCATGAACGTATCCTCGGGCATCCCGGACCAGGAAGAGAAGCCGATGTCGGAGATCAACACCACGCCCCTCGTGGACGTGATGCTGGTCATGCTCATCATCTTCCTGATCACCATTCCCGTGATCACGCAGTCGGTGAAGGTGGACCTGCCGAAGGCGGCCAACATTCCCACGCAGACGAAGCCCGAGAACATCAACATCGCAGTTGATAAGGAAGGCAACGTCTACTGGAATACGGCGATGGTCCCGACGCAGGAGGCGCTGCTCGAGCGCCTGAAGTCCATCGCCGTGATGGACCCCCAGCCTGAAGTCCATCTTCGCGGCGACCGCGGCACGGCGTACGAGCATGTCGGCCGGGTGATGGTGCTGTGCCAGCGAGCCGGCATCCTCAAGGTCGGTTTCATCACCGAACCCGATCGCGGCCTCGCGCGCTGAGCCGCTGCAGGAGTCATAGATGAGCATGAGTATTGGTGGCGGCGGCGAAGACGAGCCGATGATGGAAATGAACATGACGCCGTTGATCGACGTCCTGCTCGTTCTCCTGGTGATGTTCATCATCACGATTCCCGTGATGACGCACGCGGTGAAGCTCGACATGCCGCGGCCGACAAACGCGCCGAAGCTGGCCGAGCCGGTGGTGATCCAGCTCGAGATCGATTTCGACGGCACCGTGCTGTGGAATGGCTCGCCGGTGACGGTGGACTCGCTCGACGGCTATTTCCGCCGCGAAGCGGCCAACGATCCGCAGCCGGAACTGCACATCCGCCCGAACAAGCGCGCGTCGTACGACGTCGTCGCACGCGTGCTGGCGGCTGCGCAGCGCAACGGGCTGCTCAAGATCGGCTTCGTCGGCAACGAGCAGTTCATGTAGGCACAGGGTTGTCGTCACCTGCCTGGCGGCGGTGACGGCATCGGATCAATGAGGGCTGCCGGGGCGAAGAGCTCCGGCGGCTTTTTCCTTGTCGGCGGGACTAAAACGTCCCAGTGAGGAATTCGATGAGCAAGGCGAGTTTCGTTCTCACCGGTGCGCTCGCGATGGCGGGCTGGATCGGTGTCGCCGGCACGATGCTGGTGATCCCTGCGTCCGCGCAGGCGCAGAAGAAGGTGAGCCAGAAAGTCGGCGTGCCGCTGAAGGCCGCGCAGGACAGCATCTCCAAGAAGAAGTGGGATGCTGCGCTGGGC
>JBAVJR010000569.1:0-5810 GCA_049687855.1 Steroidobacteraceae bacterium
ACCTGCGGGTGCGTGCCGTCGCGGGCTCAAGGACGATGCGGCTCGCTGCCGGCGCGATCGACCTCGCGCGCTGGCGCGACGAATACAAGGCGGGCGGCGACCCGCTCGATCTCGACCGGTTTGCCGACCACGTGCATGCCGATCATTTTCCGCATGCGGTGATCATCGACTGCACGGCCAGCGCCGACGTGGCGAAGCACTATCCGCACTGGCTGTCGGAAGGTATCCACATCGTCACGCCGAACAAGAAGGCGAACAGCGCGCCTTACGCCGACTACCAGCGCGTCAAGGATGCGCGGCGCACGGCCGGCTCGCACTATCTCTACGAAGCGACTGTCGGCGCGGGCTTGCCCGTGATCCAGACGCTGCGCGACCTGCGTGAGACGGGCGATGAAATCCGCCGCATCGAAGGCATGTTCTCCGGCACGCTGGCCTACCTGTTCAACACCTGGGACGGCTCGCAGCCGTTCTCGGAGGTCGTGCAGCAAGCGAAGTCGCTGGGCTACACCGAGCCCGACCCGCGCGATGACCTGTCGGGCATGGACGTGGCGCGCACGTTGATCATCCTGGCGCGCGAGATGGGCCTGCGCACGGAAATGGCCGAAGTGAAGGTGGAGAGCCTCGTGCCGGCGGCGCTCAACGAATGCGGCATCGACTCGTTTCTCGAGCGACTGCCGCAATTCGACCAGGCCATGCTCGAGCGCCTGCGTGCGGCCACCGCGCGCGGACAGGTGCTGCGCTACGTCGGGTCGGTCGACGCGCAGGGTCGGGCAGAGGTCGGGCTCGTCGAACTGCCGCAGTCGCACCCGTTCGCCAACATCGCGCTCACGGACAACATCGTCCGTTTCGAGACTGCGCGTTACGACAGGAATCCGCTCATCGTGCAGGGTCCCGGGGCGGGCCCAGCCGTCACGGCGGCCGGCGTCTTCGCCGACCTGCTGCGCGTCTGTGCCTACCTTGGCGCCAAGTTGTGACCGGCGATTCCACTCGCAAGTCTGCGACCGCGTTTGCGCCGGCGAGTGTCGGCAACGTCGCGGTCGGCTTCGACATTCTCGGCCACTCCGTGGCTGCTCTCGGCGACAAGGTGCGGGCGACGCGCCGGGCCGAGCGCGGTGTCGCGATCCGCTCCATCACCGGCACAGTCGCGGACCTGCCGCTTGCCGCGGAAAAAAACACGGCCGGCATGGCCGTGCTCGCGATGTGTCGCGAGCTGAGCCTGCCGTACGGCTTCGAGCTCGACATCGAGAAGGGAATCCCGCTCGGTTCCGGCCTCGGCGGTTCGGCGGCTTCGGCCGTCGCCGGCATCGTGGCCGCGACTGCACTGGTCGACGAGCGGCTCGATCGTACGGAACTGCTCAAGTTCGCCATGCAGGGCGAGGCGGTCGCGAGTGGTTCGGTCCACGTCGATAACATCGCGCCGTCGCTGTACGGCGGGCTCGTCCTCACGGTCGGCATCGACAACCCGTTCGTGAAGCAGATCCCGGTGCCGGACACGATCCGCTGCGTGCTGGTTCATCCGCACATGGTGCTGCCGACCCGCGAGGCGCGCGCCATCCTGAGCAAGTCCGTGCCGTTGTCGGACGTGATCTGGCAGCAGGCCAACCTGGCGGGTTTTCTCGCGGGCTGCTTCACCAACGACATCGCGCTGATTCGCGAGTCGCTGCTCGACGTCGTGATCGAGCCGCAGCGGCAGGTGCTGATTCCGGGGTTCGTCGAAGTGAAGCAGGCGGCGCTCGCAGCCGGTGCGCTGGGCGGGTCCATCTCGGGCGCGGGTCCGACGGTGTTCGCGTGGGTCGATGCGGCTGACGCGGAGAAAGTTCGCGTCGCGATGGTCGAGGCTTTCGCGCGTCACGGCCTCGACAGTGACAGCTGGGTATCGACGTTCGATCGCGCGGGCGCACGCGTAGTGGGCGACTGAGCATGCAGTTCCAGAGCACGCGGAACCCGCAGCACCGTGTCGGACTGAGCGACGCGATCGCGCGTGGCCTGGCGCCCGACGGCGGTCTCTATGTCCCGACCGAACTGCCGGGCATCGATCGCAACGCGTTCGACAGCGCCCGTACGCTTCCGGAAGTGGCGGAAGTCCTGCTGCGGCCCTTCGCGGCAGGCGACGGGATCGCGGCCCAGGTGCCGGCCATCGTCCGCGACGCCTTCAACTTCCCGGTGCCGGTCGTGGAAGTCGACGGGGCGGCGGGACCGCTCTCCGTGCTGGAACTGTTCCATGGCCCGACCGCGGCATTCAAGGATTTCGGGGCGCGATTTCTCGCCGCTGCGCTCGAGCGCAATCCCCGCAGAGATCCGCGACGGCTGACGATCCTGGTCGCGACCTCCGGTGACACCGGTGGCGCTGTCGCCGCGGCGTTCTATCAGCGTCCCTGGGTCGACGTCGTCGTGCTCTATCCGAAGGGCCTCGTCTCGGCCCGCCAGGAAAAGCAGCTCGCCTGCTGGGGCAGGAACGTGCGCACGCTGGCGGTCGCCGGCACCTTCGATGACTGCCAGCGCATGGTGAAGGAAGCCTTTGTCGACCCGGCACTGGGTCGTGACCTGCTGCTGTCCTCCGCGAACAGCATCAACGTCGGCCGGCTGCTGCCGCAGATGACGTACTACGCGCATTCGAGCCTCGAACTGTTCCGCCGCGATGGCCGCGCGCCCAACTACATCGTGCCCTCGGGCAACCTCGGCAATGTGGCCGCCTGTCTGTGGGCACGCAAGGCGGGGCTCCCCATCGGCGAAGTCATGCTGGCCACCAACGCCAACCTGACCGTGCCGGACTACCTGCGCACGGGCGAGTGGCAGCCGCGGCCGAGCGTCGCGACCCTTGCGTCCGCCATGGACGTGGGCAACCCGAGCAACATGGAACGACTGCGCTGGCTGTTCCCCGACCTGCACGACTTGCGCGTCGCGTTCTCCGCGCACGCCGTGAGCGATGACGAAATCCGCGCCTCGATCCGGCGCGACTACGCCGCGTACGGGCAGACGTGGTGCCCGCACACCGCGACAGCGGCGCACTTGTACCGGCAGCTGCCGCCGGAGCGGCGCAAGGAGCGCTGGGTGCTGGTCGGCACCGCGCATCCCGCCAAGTTCAACGACGTCGTCGAGCCGCTGATCGGCGCGCAAGTGCCGGTGCCGCCGGCGCTCGCGGACCTGTTGTCGCTGCCGTCCCTGCAGCAGGACGTGACGCCTCGCCTCGATGACCTGCGCAAAGTGCTCAAGGGGAACCTGGCTTGAATACTCTCTTTGGATTGCCGCTCTGGTTGTGGGTCATCTTCGCGCTGGCGCTGATCGGCGTCGCGGGTTATTTCATCCGCGAGAAGGTGCGCCAAGTGCGCGCGCGCCGGGCGATCGACAACGTGATCTCGTCCGTCGCGTACGACGAGTTGCGCCACGTGCTGCTGCCGACGGGCACGGGCGACCAGATCCACGTCAACTGCCTGCTGCTCACGCAGAAGGGGCTGCTGGTCATCGACCTGTTCGATGCGCACGGCATGATCTTCGCGGGCGAGAAGATGGAACAATGGTCCATCTTCGGTCCCAAGCGGCATTACATGATCACCAATCCGTTGCCGATGTTGTACGACCGGGTGGCCGTGGTCCGGCAGTTCGCAGGGGACGACGTGCCGGTCGAAGGTCGCATCGTTTTCTCGATGCGGGGTGAATTCCCCAAGGGCCGGCCCGAGACCGTGATCCGGCTCGACGAGTTGCAGGACCAGTTCCCCGCGGTCGAACGCGCGGCAGGCGGGGCAGCGGCCGCCTTCGCGGACGTGTGGGGGCGCATCAAGCAGGCGTCGCAGCCGAATCCGCTCGTGAGCTGATCGCTCAGGCCTGCCGGGCTGCCTGTACCCATTCCTGCGGTGAACCCGCTAGACTCCGTTGCGATTGCACAATGGGGGAGTCGGAGCATGACGGCGAAGGGCGGAGACCGGGAGCAGGCGCGCTGATGGGCGCGGCAGTTCCGCTGCGTAATAGCGACAACCTGCGGGGCTTCGACGAAGACGCCTGGGACGATCTCCTCAATTACATCGAGGAGCGCCGCGTCATTCCCATCGTCGGGCCGGACCTCCTGCGCGTCGATACCGACCAGGGCCCGCGGCTGCTGTACGAATGGCTGGCGGAGAAACTGGCCGTCAAGCTGTCGGTCGATCCCACCGGGTTGCCGCAGCCGCTCACGCTCAACGACGTCGTCTGCAGCTACCTCGGCCAGCGCGGCCGCCGCGAAGAAGCCTACACGCGCCTGCGTTCGATCATGCGCGAGGTGCAGATCGCGCCGCCGATGGCGCTGCGGCAGCTGGCGCAGATCACCGACTTCGACCTGTTCATCACGACCACGTTCGACCCGTTGCTCGAGCAGGCCGTGAACCTCGAGCGATTCGGGGGGCAGCCGCATGCGGAAGTGATCGCGTACGCTCCGAATCGCGTGTCCGACTTGCCGGCCGAACGCAGCCAGCTGCAGCGGCCGGTCGTCTATCACATGCTCGGCAAGCTCTCGGCGTCACCCACGTATGTCGTCTCCGACGAAGACATGCTGGAGTTCATCTGCGCGCTGCAGTCCGAGCACCTGACGCCCGAGAAGCTGTTCCACGAACTCGAGCACAGCCACCTGCTGCTGATCGGCAGCGACTTTTCCAACTGGCTGGCGCGCCTGTTCCTGCGCATGGCCAAGCGCAAGCGGCTGTCCGATCCGCGCGACTTCGGCGAGATCCTGGCGGACGACCACACCTCGAAGGACGAGCGGCTGCTCGCATTCCTGCAGCAGGTGAGCGTGCGCACGCGCGTCTTCAGTGGCGCCGAGTCATTCGTGGCCGAATTGCACCAGCGCTGGCTGCGACGGCAGCAGCCGGCCTCTGCGACGTCGAACATGGGGCTTGCGCCCCAGCGGTTCCTGCCGCCGGCGCGCGAGATGCCCGAGAACGCGATCTTCATCAGCTACGCGCGTGAAGACCTGGCTGCCGTGCAACGGCTGAAGGCGGCGCTGGACGCGGCGGGCCTCGTCACCTGGTTCGACCTCGACCGCCTCGAAGGCGGCGACGATTACGACCGCAAGATCCGCGCCAACATCGGGCGTTGCAGCTTCTTCCTGCCCGTGATTTCGGGCTCGACGCAGCGCCGGCACGAAGCGTATTTCCGGCGCGAATGGAGCTACGCCGTGGACCGCTCGCGCAACATCGCCGAAGGCGCCGTGTTCATCCTGCCCGTCTGCATCGACGACACGACGGAAGCCGACGCGCTCGTCCCCGAGAAGTTCAAGGCGGTGCACATCTCGCGGCTGCCCGACGGTGAGCCGTCGCCGGAGTTCATCCGCAGGTTGCAGGAACTCTCGCGCGGTCCTCGTGCATGACGACCGTGCAGCCGGATATCGCCACCGAGACCACGATCGATCCCGAGAACCCGTGGCTGGGTCTTTCGAGCTTCTCGGAAGAAACGCGGGCCTACTTTCACGGCCGCGACGAAGAGGCGGCGGAACTGGCGCGGCGCGTGCAGCGCAAACTGCTCACAGTGCTGTTCGGCCAGTCGGGCCTCGGCAAGACGTCGCTGCTGCGCGCGGGGCTGGTGCCGCGCCTGCGCGGGTCGGGCTTCTGTCCCGTCTACGTCCGCATCGATTACGCCGCGGAATCGCCGTCGCCGGCCGAGCAGATCAAGCAGGCGATCTTCAAGGTGACGGCCGAGGCAGGTCACTGGACGCGCGCGGGATCGGCAGTCGAAGGCGAGTCACTCTGGGAGTTCCTGCATCACCGCGGCGACCTGCTGCGCGACGCAAACGGACAGACGCTGCTGCCGCTGCTGATCTTCGACCAGTTCGAGGAGATCTTCAC
>JBAVJR010000570.1:0-4423 GCA_049687855.1 Steroidobacteraceae bacterium
AGAAACGCAGCGTCGACCAGATACTGAAGGCAGGGTGGTACCTGCTGGACTTGATCAACGAAGTCCTCGATCTCTCATTGATTGAGTCAGGCAAGCTGTCGCTGTCACCGGAACCGGTGTCACTGGCCGACGTCATGCTCGAATGCCAGACGATGATCGAGCCGCAGGCGCAGCAACGCGGCATCCGCGTGAGCTTTCCCCGGTTGGACGTACCGTACTTCGTTCAAGCCGACCGGACGCGAGTCAAGCAGTGCCTGATCAACCTCCTGTCCAACGCGATCAAGTACAACCGCACGGACGGCACGGTTGTCGTGGGTTGTGCCATGAACACGCCTGGGCGTGTACGCATCCGGGTCGAGGACACCGGCGAGGGCCTGTCGCCCGAAAACATCGCGCAGCTGTTCCAGCCGTTCAATCGGCTCGGCCAGGCGGCGACTGCGGAGGAAGGAACCGGCATTGGCCTGGTGGTGTGCAAGCGGTTGGTTGAATTGATGGGTGGGGTCATTGGCGTGGAAAGCGTCGTCGGCAAGGGCAGTACGTTCTGGATCGAGCTGAACCTGGCGACCGAGCAGCATCATGCCGGCAGCCAGGCCGTTGCCGCTGTCACCCATGAGCTGCAGCAATCGCAGTCGAATCTGCGCACGTTGCTCTACGTCGAGGACAACCCGGCTAACCTGATGCTGGTCGAAGACCTCATCGCGCGCCGGCCCGATATCCGCCTGTTGACCGCGCGGGACGGCAACCGCGGCATCGAGATTGCCCGCGCTTCGCTGCCGGACGTGATCCTCATGGACATCAACCTGCCAGGCATCAACGGCATCCAGGCGCTGAAATTGCTGGCGCAGGACCCGGCGACAGCCTGCATCCCGGTCGTCGCCCTCAGTGCCAACGCTGTGCCTCGTGATATCGAGCGAGGCATGGAGGCAGGCTTCTTCCGTTATCTGACCAAGCCCATCAAGGTCAACGAGTTCATGAAGACCCTGGACGTGGCGCTGAAATACGCTGACTCACTGGCGGCTGGTGCAGGCGAAGCGGGGAATCCATGAACAACGGCACGCTCGACATTCTCGGCGCCCGCATCCTGATCGTCGACGATCAGGAGGCCAACGTGCAGTTGCTGGAGCAGTTGCTGGGCAATGCCGGCTACACCCGGATTGCCTCGACGATGAACCCGCGGGAGGTCTGCGCCCTGCATCGCAAGAACTGCTACGACCTGATCCTGCTCGATCTGCAGATGCCCGGCATGGACGGATTCGCAGTGATGGCAGCACTCAAGTCGAACGCTGCCGAAAGCTACCTGCCGGTCATCGTGCTCACGGCCCAGCCGGGCCACAAGCTGCGCGCGTTGCAGGCCGGCGCCAAGGACTTCATCAGCAAGCCTTTCGACCTGGTCGAAGCCAGGACGCGCATCCACAACATGCTGGAAGTCCGGCTGCTGTACAGGAAGCTCGAGGGCTACGCCAGGGAGCTGGAACGGACGGTGCAGGAACGGACCGCTGAGCTGCGCGAAAGCGAGGCGCGCTATCGGAGCCTGACCGAGCTGGCCTCTGACTGGTACTGGGAGCAGGACGAAACCGGCAATTTCACCAAGGTCTCCGGCCCTGTCCTTGAAATGCTCGGCATCCAGGTGGAGTCGCTGGCAGGCGAGACAGGAGCTACCGGGTTGGCTGGCTGGAACGAAGACGAGCGAGCCGTACTGCAGGCGCGGATTGCCGAGCGGCAGCCTTTCATCGATTTGGCTTTCAGCCGCGTCAACGCCGATGGCTCACGCCAGCAATACCGGGTGAGCGGGGAGCCGATGTTCAACCAGGCCTGCCGGTTCATTGGTTACCGCGGCATCGGCGTGGAAACCACGGCAGGGCGCTAGGGCGCAGGCCTCCAGCGCGTCGCGATGCCGGCACCCCACAGTCATTCTCAGAACCATCTGCTCGCGATTCTGCCCGCGATCGATTTCGAGCCGCTGGCGGCGCATCTCGAACTGGTCCCGTTGCGGCTCGGCGACATGCTGTACGAACCCGGCACCCAGCTGCAACACGCCTATTTCCCGGTCACCGCCATCGTGTCGCTGCACTATGTCCTCGAGTCAGGCGCGTCGGCCGAATCTGCCGGGGTGGGAAACGAGGGCATGGTCGGCATTGCCCTGTTCATGGGCGGAGACACCACTCCGAGCTCGGCAGTAGTGCACACGGCGGGACACGCGTATCGGCTGCCTGCAAGCGTGCTCAAGCAGGAGTTTGCCCGCTCCGGCTCGATGCAGCAGTTGCTGCTGCGTTACACGCAGGCGCTCATGACGCAGATGTCCCAGACGGCGGTCTGCAACCGGCACCACTCGGTGGAGCAGCAACTGTGCCGCTGGTTGTTGCTGACCGTGGATCGGGCGCCGTTGCGCGAACTGGTCATGACGCAGGAACTGGTCGCCAGCATGCTCGGGGTGCGCCGGGAAGGCATTACCGAGGCGGCCGGGAACCTGCAGCGTGCTGGTGTCATCCGGTACCGGCGGGGCCACATCGAGGTGCTCGAGCGCGCAGGACTGGAGGCTCGTGTGTGCGAGTGTTATGCGGTGGTCAAGCACGAGTTGACCCGCCTGCTGGCCGACGCAGGTCGCGAGCAGGGCGCCGTACAGCGGACGACGCCCAAGCGCGGGTTCGCATAGAGGACCAGTCCGCCTCGAAGAACGCGCTACGGTCCGTCCTACAAGAGCGTGCAGCCCGCTTGAACGCTACAGGAAAGGCCTGGCGCGCTCGATGAGTTCGTCGAGACCCGGCTCGTCCGGATTCCACGGTTTGCCGGGGTGGATGACCGAGACCTGGCAGCTCTCGGCTGCCTCGACCAGTTGCCGGTAGGTGCCTGCCTTCAGGTCGACGATATAGGCCTGCTTGTTCTGGTCGTAGGCGAACATCTTCGGGCTGGCGAGCGTGCATTCATTGCAGCTCGAGCAACGCAGGGTCTCGATGTACGCCGTGTCGGGATTCGGTACCGCCTCGGCTTCGGCTTCGGCTTCGGCTTCGGCTGCGGAAGCTCCCGCAGCCGCAGCCGCAGCCGTCGGCTGATCGCCCGGTGCTGCGGGGATGGCGGCTGGCGCAAGCGAGGCCACTTCTACGGCGCGTTGCTGCTCCCAGAGCGCCCTTTCGCGCGCCAGCAGCGCCTCGGCCCGTGAATCGTGAATGCCGCCGAGTTCCTGCAGCCGATGCCAGGCTTCGCGACAGCGCTGGGCGGCACGCATCATCCGTTCGTCGACGACGACCCGGCACAGCAGGTCGGCATCGTCGACTGCAAGAATGAAGGGCAAACCTGTCGAAGGATCGGCCGGCGGGGATTCCAGCCACTGCCGGGCGCTGACCAGGCCCGCGCCCCAGTGGGCGCGCGGGACGACGGCGAAATGCTGGCTGTGGCGCCGGTCGGCGAGCAGGAAATCGACGAACGTGAATGCCAGCTCCTCCGTCACGGCCTGCAGGTCCTGGTCCGCATACGTCAGGGACTCGAGCGGCCAGTCCGCCTCCGGTTGCGGATTGTTCTCGAGCGAAAAGCGGGTAGCGTCATTGGAGCCCCTGCCCGGGTCGTAGCTGAATGCCGGGAAGGCTCGAGACTGCATGGCCGACGCGGCCGCGAGATAACCTGGCAACGTGCTCTCGCCGTCCGCTGGTGCGTAGACGCTGAAGAGCGCCGGGCCTGCATGACGCAGGCCCTGCTGGAGGCGATCGCGCAGCTGCAGGAGATTGGATGCTGCGCTCTGCAATACGAACGCGTCGCCGAACGTCATCGCCATGAACGCGAGCTGGCCGCCGCGCATGCCGAACGAAAAGCGACCCTGGCCGGGTGCGGCTTCTTCCAGCAGGTCCTCGACCTCGAGCAGCACCTTTACCGGCATGCCCGACGACAGCGCATTGCCGAGGTCGGCCTGCACGCCGGGCGCGTCGCTGCCGAGCGTCACGAGGTAGTCGGGGAAGAACTGCAGGTCGGTCGCAGTGTAATCCTGGCTCTGCATGCGCTCGAAAAGCGGACCGTGCAGCTGCTCGACGAACTGTCCCTCCGCTTCGAGTTCCGCCAGATGCAGCGCCTTCAGCAGGGACAGCATGTCGGGCAGGCGATTGCGGTAGGACTCCAGCGCAGCCGGCACGTTGTCGAACGTGAAACGGTCGTTGCTTGCTTCCTGCGCGCCAGGATCGTTGGGGGGCGGGAAGAATGCCTGCTCGCGCAGCACGCGCAGTGCCCACTCGATGCGTGCACGGCGGGAACTGTCCAGGCCTCCCTGGCTTGCCGTGGGCGACAGCAGCTGCGACATCTTCGCGAAATCGAACAGCGCCTGGTGAGTGCCACCGAATGTCTGCTGCAGGTTTGCAGACTGAAGAGCGACTGCCGATCGCGCATAGTCGGCACGGAGTATCGCTTCGAGACGCAGGACCAGCGCATCGATGCGGGTACG
>JBAVJR010000571.1:0-6174 GCA_049687855.1 Steroidobacteraceae bacterium
GCTCCATCGTCTGCTTCGCGAGCTGTTCGCGGTCGTCCTTGTAGCGCTCCTGGATGCTCTTGATGCGCGGCGCGATCGCACGCAGTTTCGCCATCGAGCGGCCGCTCTTCTCGGTGAGCTTGTAGAACAGGAGTTTCAGCAGGATCGTCACGATGATGATCGTGACGCCCCAGTTCTTGACGAACTTGTGCACCCATTCGAGCAGGTGGAACAGCGGATCGGACAGGATCGTGAGCTTGCCGTAGTCGACGGTGAGCTCGAGTTTCGGGCCGGTCGCCTTCAACTGCTGCTGCAGCTTCCGACCGATGAACAGCTTCTCGCTGAAAGTGGCGCTGGCACCGGCCGCCACGCTCTTGAGCGGGCCGCGATAGCTGACGAGCGAATGCGCCTGCTCGCGCTGCAGCGAGAAGTCGTAGGTCTCACCCTTCGGCGGCACGGCGGCAGACACGAAGTGATGCTGCATTTCGGCCATCCAGCCGTCGCTGATCGCCTGGCGGAAGGCGCTGTCGTCTTCGTCGTCGACGTCGAGCTTCTGGTATTTCTGGCCGTCGTAGACGGCCGGGCCGCGGAACGCGTAGCTCTCGACGTCGAACATCGAGCGCTCCTGCGCGAACGCGTGGCGCACGAACTGCACGTAGGATGCCGCCTTCCATTCCGCCCCGGACGCGTTCTGCACGTCGTAGCGGACATCAAATGCGTACTGGCCCGGCTTGAAGACGTAGGTCTTCATCACGGTGACGCCCTGCCCGTCCGTCCACGTCAGCGGAACACGCAATTCCTGGGCGCCCGGGGCCAGGCGGAACTCCGTGGCCGGCGCGGTGTACGTTGCCAGGTGCGTCGGTTCGGCGCGACCGTCCGCGGCACGCAGTCCGCTGCGCACGATGCTGAATGACGCGTCGTCGGTCGAAAGCAGCCGCACTGCAGGACTGCCGGGCTTCTTGTCACGCGGGTACCGCAGCAGGTCGGCGCGCAGCAGGTCGCCGCCCTGCAGGCTGATGTCCATGTCGATCACGTCGGTGACCACGTGGATCTTCCCGGCATCGGCATTCACCGCGGCGATGGCCGGCGTCTGCGCGGCAGTCGCAGCAGCCGTTGCACCGGCGACGGGCGCCGTGGCCGAAGGCAACGACGGCAGGCTCGATGACGCGGCGCCCGCTGCAGGTGCGGAAGTTGCAGGCGTGGCGCTGGGCGCAGCCGTCGTGGCCGGGGCAACAGCCGGCTGCGAGCCGTAGTCGCGATCCCACTGGATGATGTTCATCCAGGCGAGCAATGCGAGGCCAATCCAGAGAAACAGGCGCGGATTATCCATGGCTCGGTCGCTTATCAGTGTGGTCTTGCGGTGTGTGCGTGCATTCGGGCACGGGATCGTAGCCGCCGGGATTCCAGGGATGGCAGCGTCCGATGCGACGAGCCGCCAGCCAGGAGCCGCGCAGCGCCCCGTGACGTTGAATGGCTTCCTGCGCGTAGCAGGAACACGTGGGATGAAAGCGGCAGTTCGGCCCGAGCAGCGGGCTGATGAACCACCGGTAGAACGTGATGAGGGCGATCAGGAACGGGCGCATCGTCGCACGATCCTATCCCAGTGCGATTGCAGGCTCGCGCGGATCTCGACGCTGCTGCTCGTGGCGGCGGCAGGTCGCGCATTGACGACGACGTCCAGGGAAGGCAGTTCGTGCTGGCGGTGACGGAACGATTCGCGCGCGAGCCGCTTGATGCGGTTGCGCTTGACGGCGTTGCCCGCGGTCTTGACGCCGACGGCGAGCCCGAGCCGGGCCTGGCCCGCGTCGTTGGGACGGGTGATCACGAGGAACAGCGCATCGGAAGATCGCTGGCCTTGCCGATGTACGGCGTCGAACTGGGGCTTGCCGGTCAGGCGGCTCGCGCGCGGGAAGCGTCGCGAGACTGGCGTGCGATCGTTACTGCTCGTGAGAACGGTCAGACCGCAAGGCGCTTGCGGCCCTTGGCGCGACGGCGGGCGAGGACGAGTCGACCGCCCTTGGTGGCCATGCGCGCACGGAAGCCGTGGACTCGCTTGCGGTGCAGGTTGCTCGGGTTGAATGTGCGCTTCATCTTCGGCTCCGGAGGTGTCCTGAACAGGACCGGAAAACAGGACCAGAAACAACAACATGCACTGGCCGCAAGAGGGCCGGGAAGAATACGCACGGGCCCCGGCGGAGTCAACCTCAACCGAAGATATCCACAGGCCGGGAGGCCGGTATACACTCGCCGCCCCTTCCCGCTGGCAAGCGCTCACCGTCCCTCAGCAAGGCCCGTCGGTTCGTGCAGATTTCGCTCTGGCATCAATGTCTCCGCCGGCTCGAAGCGGAGCTTCCGGAACAGGCCTTCAACACCTGGATCCGCCCGCTGCAGGCCGTCGAGGACGGGGACCGGCTGCGACTGCTGGCGCCCAACCGGTACGTGGTCGATTGGGTCAATCAGAACTGCACCGCGCGCATCAGCGAGCTCGTCGACGAACTGGTGCCTCCGCCGCCGCCACAGGTGACCGTGGAAATCGGTTCCCGACGGCAGCCGCTCCCCACCCCGGCCCAGATGACGGATGGAATCGGGCTGCCGGTGCAACCGCCGCCCGTGCCTCGGGCGCCGGCCACGTTCGAGTCACAGCCCGGCGCGCCTCCCCGGCGCACGGTCGACCCCCTGCCCCAGTTCGGCGGCCGGCTCAACGCCGAGTTCACGTTTGCGAATTTCGTCGAGGGCAAGAGCAACCAGTTGGCACGCGCCGCAGCGGTCCAGGTCGCCGAGAACCCGGGCCGGGCCTACAACCCGCTGTTCATCTACGGTGGCGTCGGACTGGGCACGACGCACCTGATGCACGCCATCGGCAACCAGATCCGCGCGCGCAACAAGGATGCGAAGGTCGCCTACGTGCACTCCGAGCGCTTCGTCGGCGACATGGTCCGCGCGCTGCAGCACAACACGATCAACGAGTTCAAGCAGGCGTACCGCACGCTCGACGCGCTGCTGATCGACGACATCCAGTTCTTCGCGGGCAAGGATCGTTCGCAGGAAGAGTTCTTCCACACGTTCAACACGCTGCTCGAGGGGCAGCAGCAGGTGATCCTCACCTGCGATCGCTATCCGAAGGAAGTCGAAGGCCTCGAGGAGCGCCTCAAGTCGCGCTTCGGCTGGGGACTCACGGTCGCGATCGAGCCGCCCGAACTCGAAACCTGCGTTGCGATCCTGATGAGCAAGTCCGCGGCGAGCGGCGTCGAGCTGCCGGAGGAGGTCGCGTTCTTCGTCGCCAAGCGCATCCGCTCCAACGTGCGCGAACTCGAAGGCGCGATGCGCCGTGTGATCGCGAACTCGCAGTTCACCGGTCGGCCGATCACGCTGGATTTTGCGAAGGAAGCGCTCAAGGACCTGCTCGCGCTGCAGGAACGCCTGGTTACGATCGAGAACATCCAGAAGACGGTCGCGGAGTATTACAAGATCCGCGTCGCCGACCTGTTGTCGCGCCGGCGCAGCCGCTCGATCACGCGGCCGCGGCAGATGGCGATGGCTTTGTCGAAGGAACTCACCAATCACAGCCTGCCGGAAATCGGCGATGCGTTCGGCGGCCGTGACCACACGACGGTGCTGCATGCCTGCCGCGTCGTGAAGGAGCTGCGGACTTCGCAGCAGCGGCTCAACGAGGACTATTCAAACCTGTTGAGAACGCTTGCGGGATGACATGATCAACCTGTGGATGAAACGGGAGGTCGAGTACTCCACATTTCGTCCACAGGCTGCGGACAGGGCTTGCGCGCGTGGCGAGGGGTGTTGACCCTGGCTGCAAAGGCGCGCTGCCATTGGGGAAACTGAGGTTTTGCACAGACTTGCGCTGTGCTAAAAGTCATAACAATAGATCTCTTATATAAAGACTCCGGAACTATAGAAGATGAAGATCATCGCGAAGCGCGAAGCGATCCTGAGCCCGCTGCAGGCCGTCATGGGCGTCGTCGAGCGCAAGCAGACGATGCCGATCCTGGCGAACGTGCTGGTGTCGGCCAAAGGCGGCAAGCTCTCGGTCACGGCGACCGATCTCGAAGTCGAACTCGTGGCCACTTCCGACGTGGACGTGCAGCGCGGCGGCGAGATCACGATCCCCGGACGCAAGCTGCTCGACATCTGTCGCGCGTTGCCGGAGGGCACGGAGATCACGCTCACCCAGGAAGGCGAGCGGATGCTCGTACGCGCTCGCAAGAGCCGCTTCACGCTCTCCACGCTCCCGGCGGCAGAGTTTCCCACCGTGGAGGAGATCAACGCAGAGCAGACCCTGCAGCTGCCGCAGAAGGACTTCAAGCGGCTGCTCGACAAGACCCATTTCTCCATGGCGCAGCAGGACGTCCGTTACTATCTGAACGGCCTGTTGCTTGAAACTTCGGCGAAAATGCTTCGAGCTGTCGCGACCGACGGCCATCGTCTGGCTTTATGCGAAGTCGAGCTGCCGCAGGGTGGAAAAGCAGGCCAGCAGGTCATCGTTCCACGCAAGGGCGTGCTCGAGCTGCAGCGCATCCTGGGGAACGAGGAACAGCTCCTCGAAGTTTCAATCGGTTCGAACCATCTTCGTGTGCAGATCGGCGAAATTCGCTTCACATCCAAGCTGATTGATGGCCGTTTCCCCGAGTATAGCCGCGTGATTCCCGCCACGCCGCCGAAGACGATTGGGGCGGTTCGCGACGATTTGCGCCAGGCTTTGCAACGTGCAGCAATCCTGTCGAACGAGAAGTATCGCGGCATCCGGTTCGCCCTCAAGCCAAACGCACTGATGATCCAGGCGCACAACCCGGAGCAGGAAGAGGCCGAAGAAGAAGTCGAAGTGACCTACGACGGCGAAGAACTGGAAATCGGCTTCAACGTCAATTACCTGCTGGATGCCTTGGCCGCCGTGGATGGTGCGGACGTGCAGGTGGGTCTGACCGACGGCAACAGCAGCTGCCTGATCCGTGCGACACAGGACGGGTCGGCCCGCTACGTCGTCATGCCGATGCGGCTCTGAGCGGCCGGGGCGGGTGCCTGACCCGCCTGTCTCGTTGGCAACGTTCGTTCCACGTGGAACGTCGGCAAGTCGCCAGGCATCTGATGGTCGCGACCCTGGGTTGGTTCCACGTGGAACATGGGGCTAGCCTGACGCCATGAGCCTGCGCCGACTCGAAGTCCGTGATTTTCGCTGCATTGCGTCGACCGATCTCGAGCTCGGTGGTCGCTGCAACCTCATCAGCGGCGCCAACGCGTCGGGCAAGACCAGCCTGCTCGAGGCGATCTTCTTTCTCGGTCGCGGCCGTTCCTTCCGCACGGCCCGCAACGAAACCCTGATTCGCAAAGGCGCCGAGGAATTGCTGCTCACTGGGCGCTTTGATGTGGGTGGGAGCGTCCGCCCAGTGGGTGTCCGCTACAGCCGGGAAGGATTCGAGGCCCGGGCGGCGGGTAACCGGGTCGGCAGCCTGGCGGAGCTGGCGACCATCCTGCCGGTGCAGGCGATCGACCCCGAGGTACACCGGCTGGTCGAGGAGGGCCCACAAGAGCGCCGGCGCTACCTGGATTGGGGAGTGTTCCACGTGGAACCAAGGTTCGTGGAGCAGTGGCGGCGGTATCAGCGGGCACTGAAACAACGAAACGCGGCTCTACGGGCGGAAGCGCCGGAGCGAGTGGTCCGCGCCTGGGATCCGGAGCTGCTGGAGTCCGGTCACTCCCTTGCGACTTCCCGTCGGGAGTACTTCGGCAAGTTGCAGCCTCATGTCGCAGCGGTCGGGCAGCGCCTGCTGGGGACGACCATCGAGCTCGCGCTCAGCGACGGTTGGGCTGCCGGGACTGAACTGCGGGAGGCCATCGAGCATTCCTGGCCGCGAGACCGAGAGCGGCGGACAACGCACGCCGGCCCTCATCGAGCTGACCTGTCGATTCGCGTAGCGGGGGACCTGGCCAAGCACCGCGTGTCGCGCGGTCAGCAGAAGCTGACAGCCTCGGCGATGCTCCTGGGGCAGCTGATGTGCGATGACGCGCTGGGCAGTCCCACGGCAGCCCTGCTTGTGGATGATCCTGCAGCGGAGCTCGACGCTGCCAATCTCGAGCGCTTGATTGCGGTGGTACTGGACCTGCCCGGGCAGCTGTTCGTTACCGCCCTGGACCCCGACATGGCGGCTTTCCAACGGCTTCCCGTGACCCGAAGGTTTCACG
>JBAVJR010000572.1:0-5153 GCA_049687855.1 Steroidobacteraceae bacterium
GCATCCGCCACGTCGGCACGAAGGTCGGTTTCAGCAACCTCGGCCCGGGCGTTGCCCTCGGCGCGCCGGGCGGCAACTGCGTCAACGTCGGCCCGGGCGAGCCCTGCCTCTATTCGATCGACACGACGACGAACCTGGGTACGCAGTCGCCGACGGCGAGCGGTTACACCGATCAATTCCGGTTCAACGTCGGAACGAGCTTCTCCGCACCGATCGTCTCGGGCATCGCCGGCCTCATGGCGTCCGTCAACGGTCGGCTGTCACCGGCGCAACTGCTGGAGCGTCTCCGGGAAGGCGCTACGCGCCCCTACCCTCTGTCCACGGATCCGACGATTCCGACCTGCCGGGTTCCGGTTGACGCAAGCGACATCCAGGCGTCCGAGTGTGTGTGCACCGCGCAGACCTGCGGCGCGGGGATGGCGAACGCTCTCGGCGCGATCCGTGCCGCGCTGCGGCCGGTCGCCGCGATTGCCGTCCCGTCGTCCGTGTCGCCCGGGCAGGATGTGGTGCTCCGTGGCAATGGCAGCGGCGCGGCTTGCAATCGCAGCGTGGTCCGCTATTCGTGGACAGTGCTCGATGGCGGCACGGCACCGCCCGGAATCGCCGGCGCGGAGACGGATACGGCCATCGTCGTGGCACCTGCGACGGGTTCGTACACGCTGCGCCTGCGGGTTACTGACGATGCAGGCCGTGATGATGTGGCGGACGTCGTCGTGAGCCCGGTGGCCGCGACCACGGCAGCGCCGCCGGCCGCGGGCGGGCCAGCGTGCCCGACTCCAATCTCGATTCCTCGGCTGGTAGTCGTTTCCGTGTCTCCGACCGCCGTCGACCTGGTCGAGGGTGCCGGGTCGCAGACGTTCTCGGCGACGGTGACCAATACCTTTGATCCGCGCGTGGACTGGTTCGTCAACGACGTGGCAGGCGGCAACGCGACTTTCGGCACGATTACACCCGCAGGCCTCTACACCGCGCCTGCGTCAAGACCGAGTCCTGCCACAGTCACGATCCGTGCCGTCTCCGTAGCAGACCGCACGAGTTCCGCGACCGCAACGGTCACGATTTTGCCACCGCCTCCCGTAACCGCCGGCGGCGGCGGTGGTGGTGGCGGACGCACCGACCTGCTGCTGATCGCGCTCGCCCTCAGCGCGTTTGCCCGTCGCGGCAGAGCTTGCCCCTGAAGGCCCTCATCGAGCCGTTCCGCTCGCCTGCTCTGTTCGCGTCCGGTAGCTGGTCTCCAACCCGTTGAACCGGCCACCAACCGGGTGCCGTCAAGTGTCCGGCACTTGAAGACTCAGCCGTCCCCCCGCGCGTCCACCCATGCCACCAACTCGCCCAGGATCCGGGCGACGGCCTGGTCGAACGCCTCGGCAATGGCGCCTACGCGATTGTCGCTGGCAGTGACGGAAGCCTTGAAGCTTCGGTCGCCCACGGCGATCCGGTCATGTGTGCGATCCAGTGCTGCGTGCACCTCCACCACTATCGTCGGGCTGGCAGCCTGGCCATGGTCATAGCGAGCCTCGAACGTCCGCACGTCGAGCTTGAGCACATAGTCGATCGGGGCGATCTCGGCGCGGTCGACCAGACGGGCAGGGCCTTGGCCTGCGTCGAATGCGCGTTGCAGGGCCGAGTCGAACAGGCCCACCGACGAGGTGACCCAGCGCGCGTCCTTGATGTAGGCCGCCTGTGTACCGTTGACGGTCAGGATGCGGTCACCGGCGGCGGCGCGATCGAAACCCGTGGCCGCCAGGAAGACGCCGAAGCTTGGCGCGCCCGACGCCATCTCCTGCAACTGCGGCGTCGTGGCGCCGAAGCGATAGAGTTGGGCCGGCTCCGCGTGCGGGAATAGCGAGATGCAGCCAGCCAGCAGGCTCGCCGCAGCGGCCAGCATTGCGCCGCGGGTCATGGCCTTCAAGACCGTGGTCTGCGGGGCGATCATGGCTTGACCTCGATTTCCTGTGCGGGCGGTTTGGTCAGCAGTCCCTGGGGACTTTGCTGTATCTCGGCCAGTATTCGGTCAAAGCTGTCGGCTGCCTGCTGCAGGCTGGCGCCTGCGGAGGTGATCTGCTGCAGACCGGTGGTGGCGAAGTCGCCCGCCGGACCCTCCATCCTGCCCATCATCGTGCGCAGATCCCTGGCCGCGGCCTCGATGTCGGTGGCCGCGTTACCCAGCCTTGCCACGATTTGACCGCCGTCGCCTTTGACCAATGCGTTGCTCGACGCGGCCAGTTCGCTGATCTGTTGCGCCGCGTGGTCTGCGCTCCGCAACGCGCGCTGCGCGTCTGCAATGATCGACTTGCGTTCGCGCAGGTCCGCGGTCACGGCCTCGACATCTTCGAGCAGGCCGCTGATGCGCTTGATGTTGTCTTCCGACAGGATGCGGTTGACCCGGTCGAGGGCCTCGACCGCCCGCGCCATGACATTGCCACCGCCGGCCAGCAGGTCGGAGAGCATGCCGCGCTCGGAGCGGATCCGCGGCACCGTGCCCTTGGGGGCCACCCGCTTCAACAGCCGCTTGGTGGGTGTTCCTGCGGTGATCTGCACGTAGTTCACGCCGGTGATACCTTGCGGTTCCAGCGTCGCGAAGCTGTCGACACGGATCGGCACGTCCGACGTCACCTTGGCCCTGGCGATCACCTGGGTGGGATCGACTGTATCGAGCGAGATTCCGGTCACCTCCCCCACCTTGATGCCATTGAAATGAACCTCGCCGCCCTGCGACAAGCCGCGGACCGGCCCTGCGAAGACGACGTCGTAGTAGTCGTAGTCCTGGTTGAACTTGTACGCCGCCAGCCAGACGCTGAAGACGACCATGCCGATCACCAACAGGGTCGAAGTGACGCCCACGAGGGCGTAGTTGGCGTTGCGCTCCATCAGCGTGCTCCTCGTGCAGCGCGCAAACCGGACGCCATGCGTCCGCGTGGGCCACCGAAATATTCCTGGATCCAGGGATGGTCGGACTTTTCGAGTTCGCGCACGGGCGCCATGGCAACCACCTTTTTGTCCGCGAGGACGGCCACCTGGTCGGTGATCGTATAGAGGCTGTCGAGATCGTGCGTGATCATGAACACGGTCAGATCCAGGCTGTCCGAAAGATCGCGGATCAGTTGATCGAAGGCCGCAGCACTGATCGGATCGAGTCCCGAGGTGGGCTCGTCGAGGAACAGCAGTTCCGGGTCCAACGCCAGGGCGCGCGCCAGGCTGGCGCGCTTGATCATGCCGCCGGAGAGCTCGGAGGGCTTCAGCGCCCCGGCGCCGGGCGGCAGGCCGGCCAGGGCGATCTTCAGGTCCGCCAGCTCGTCGATTTCGTCCTTGAGCATGTCAGTGTGCTCGAAGAGCGGGGCGGCCACGTTCTCCCTGACCGTGAGGTTCGACCACAAGGCGCCTTGTTGGAACAGAACGCCCCAGCGGCGGTTGATCGCCGTCCATTGCCGCCGCCGGGCATAGCGGATGTCCTGGCCAAAAATCATCACCGATCCGCCTTGGGCGCTTCTCAGCCCGATGATCGTGTTCAGCAGCACCGACTTGCCGGTGCCCGAGCCGCCGACGATACCCACGACGTCGCCCCGGTTCACAACGAGGTCGAGGTTGTCGTGGATCGTGCGATCGCCGATGCGTGAGATCAGTCCACGTACCTCAATGGGCGGGACCTCCCTGTCCAGCGCTGCTTCGTCGAATTCCGTCATATGTCGAGCTTCATGTAGATCAGGGCGAAGATCGCATCGATCAGGATGGTGGCGAAGATCGCCTGCACGACCGCCGAGGTGACGCCGCGACCAAGGGACTCCACGTCCCCACCTACTTCCATGCCCTGCCGGCAACCGATCGCGGCGATCACCCCTGCCAGCACCGGTGCTTTCGAGAGGCCGACCCAGAAGTGCATCACCCCGACATCGTCGACCATGCGCTGCAGGAACAGCGTCGGGCCGAGGTCCAGCACCCCCCAGGTGACGACCAGGCCGCCGGCCAGTCCCGCCAAGGTAGCGACGAACGTGAGTAAGGGAGTGACGAACAACAGCGCCATGAACCGCGGGAGAACCAGGGCGTCGAAGTGATCGACTCCCAGCACCTGCATGGCATCGATCTCCTGCTTCATCTTCATCGCCCCGATCTCGGCGGCGAAAGCCGAGGCCGATCGGCCGGCCAGGAGCAGCGCGGTGATCAGGACATTGAACTCGCGGAGCACGGCGATGCCGATCAGGTCTACGGCGAAGACCTGGGCTCCAAAATCGCTGAGTATGTTGGCGCCCAGCAACGCCACCACGGCGCCAATGAAGAAGGTGGTGGTGGCGACGATCGGTATCGCATCGAGCCCGGCCCGCTCTGCCAGAGCGAAGACGGCGGCCCAGCGCACCTTGGCCGGCCGATGGATCGCCCGACCAATGGCGAAGAGCAGGTTACCGTTGAAGACGTTGAGGTCGTAGACATCCAGGCCGACGCTCACGACGCTGCGGCCGAAACGTTCGAACAGGTCGTGGAACGCGCGCCGCTTTACAACCGGAGTCCTCGGCGCCGCAGTGGCATGGGCGACCAGTTCCAGCAACCGCAAGATCTCCGCGCGAGCGCTGATCTTGCCCTGTTCGGCCGCCTGTTCGACGGCCTTCAGGATGCCGTATGCGCCGGAGGTGTCGCAGCGGTCGATGCCGTTCGCGTCGATGGCGATGTCGCGCGAGCCCTTCAGTGCGGCGCCAAGAAGCTCGTTGGCCGAGCCCATGCGCACGGCCGTCCAGTCGCCGGTCAGCACCGCGGTCTGAACTTGATCTCTGGTCTCGAGCCGGAAGTCAGCCGGTTGGTTCATGCGTCTGTGCCGCAGTCACTCGGCCTGGGGGTTCAGTTTCGCCTGGCTCCTCCGACCTTCAACACCTCGAACCCCGGGGGCTGCCGGTGTCCATGATCGCTTCCCTCCCCTCGACGATGACGGCCTGAGGCGCGATCCTGCTCCTATCAACGATGCGCAACAAGTCGCCGTTCTTCGTAGGGGTACCAGAACCTCGCGCGACATCCGGGGTCCCGGTCCGCGTCCGTTGGACGACACTGACGTACAACCGCACCCATGCCTGCCGGATCGCTTGAGCAGCATCGCACGGTCGTCGCCAACAGCGCCGTCGCATGGCTGGGCAGCGCTGCCCATGCGCCGCCGGAAGACGGGGCTATTC
>JBAVJR010000573.1:0-2837 GCA_049687855.1 Steroidobacteraceae bacterium
GGCGTGCGGCGAATCATCGGCGTGGCGGTCATGCGGCCCGCGTGGGCTTTACCGCAAGGCTGTGCGATCCCTGTCGTGAATGCAGTGACCGGCGTCCGCTGCGCCGCAATCCAGCGCATGACCTTGCGTTCCAGCACCTGCAGCGGGATGGCGCCGTCCTTCAGTACTGCGACGTGGAACGCGCTGGATAGGATGTTCAAACGCTCGTTGCTGTCAAAGTCTGAGCGCGAGGGCGGGAGTGCTGCGGGTGTGCCGGAGGCAAGTGGGGACCTGGGTGTGCGAGCGCGGGCGAGGTGATCAGTCCGGGGTCTGATCGAAGCGGTAGCCGGGCGTGGGCCGCTGGCGGCAGGTTCGGGCTCGACATTCGGCCCACTGTGCGAACCGGCTCAGCCTGGACAGGTGGTTCGAATTTCCGATCCGCCCGGCCTATTCCAGTCCCGCCTGCCGCAACGCCGCGTTGCGCCGGGCGTCGATCTCCGGCCGGGCGACGCCGTACATGCCCTGCACGAACTCGAGTGACAGATCTGGGTAGGCCCGGCGGGCCTCCTCGATCGCCGCGCGGGCCTCGTCGACGCGGCCGAGCCCCACTGCGTTCATCGCAACGAAGACATGGCCGAGAAAATACTCGGGCAGCTCGGCCAGCAGGCGGCGGGCGGCACGCAGCCCGGCGTCGTAGTCGCCCAGCTGCCAGTACGCCTGCGACAGGTTGTCGTTGACGATGGACGACATGGTGCCGAGCGGGTTGAGGCGCTGCGCACGAAGTGCTGCTTCGATGCAGCCCTTGGCGTCGCTCGCGACCAGCAGGTTCCAGCTCAGCCAGCCCCAGGCTTCCGGCATGCTGGGGTTGAGTTCCACGGCACGCCGGGCCGCCGTCAGCCCGTTGTCGATATCGCCACTCATCACGTAAGCCCAGCCGAGCGCCGCCTGGGCCGCCGGATCGCGCGGGTCGAGCGACGTGGCCCGGCGAGCCACCTCGAGCGCCGCGGCGATGGTCTCGACCGGCGTCTCGTTCCAGCCCAGCACCACCTCCCACAGGTTGACGAACACCAGCTGCGCCAGCGGCGTGGCAAAGCGCGGATCCCGATCCGCGGCCGCCGCGAACTGCTCGCGCGCCGCGGCGAAACCTTCGCGCGAATACCGATCGGCGTTCTGTAACCCCAACTGGTACAGGCTCCAGGCTTCGAGGTCTTCCGTGCCGCGCTGCTGGGCCCGCTCAGCCTCCGCTCGGTTCAGGTCGATCACCATCTCCGCCGCGATCTGGCCGCCGAGCTCGTCCTGCAGCGCAAATACGTCGGCTATGTCGCCATCGTACGTGTTCGCCCAGACGTGCTCGCCCGAGCTGGCGTCGATGAGCTTGGCCGTCACCCGAATTCGGTTGTCCGCGCGCCGTACGCTGCCCTGCACCAGGTAGCGCGCGCCCAGCGCCGCGCTGACCCGCGCGAGGTCGACGTTGCCACCGCGGTACTGGAAACTGGAATTGCGCGCGATCACCGGAAAGGCACGCCAGCTCGCCAGGCGCGTGATCAGATCCTCCGCCAGGCCATCGGCGAAGAAAGCCTGCTCGGGATCGGACGATAGATTGTCGAACGGCAGCACCGCTATGGCCGGCCGGTCGTCGAGTGCCTGCGCCTGGCTGCCAGCCTCGGCCACAGCCGGCGCGGACGGGACGGCTGCCAGCCGCTGCCCGAACCGATCGTAGGCGAATAGCGCAATCGCCAGCGCAACCAAAGCGAAGATGAGGTAATCGAGCCGCCGCGCGGTGCGTCGCGCTCGCGGCGCAGGCGACCCGCCCTCGGCCCCCACCGCGTCCTCGCGCCTGAGCCCGTCCGGGGTCAGCTCGTACACCCAGGCGAAAGCGGCGACGAACGGACAACCGATGATGCCGATCCACAGCACCACCGTCGGCAGCCAGGCGGGCAGGTTCAGCAATGGGGTGACGGTGGTGGTGACTTCGACCACGACCCAACCCAGCGCCAGGTAAGCCGCGCTCACCTTCACCACGTTGCGGCGCTTCAGCTCGGCAAAGAGCGACATCCGGCTTCCGGCAGAATTGTCATTGTGATCATGTTCACCGATCGGGGGGGCATTGTGAAGGCGCTGCTTCTGCCGCCGCGGAATGCGCACAGGAAACTCAAACTACCTGTCCCAACCGAGCCGACTCGCGTGACCGGCCATCGGTCGGGCACAAACTTGGCGCCGGCGGATGGATAGGATCCCCGAACGCTCATTTGTGTCAAAGGGCGGGCGCGAGGGCGGGAGTGCTGCGGGTGTGTCGGAGGCAAGTGTGAACCTGCGTGCGGTAGCGCGGGCGAGCGGAGTGCTCGTAGCGGGTGCCTGAGACGGCTTACGACCTCAGAGCAGCGCTACGCCAGTCGAGACCGGAAGTCCGGTGGCGTCGCCGGACGTGGTGTAGGCGAGACGGGCTGACGCGCGGCGGCAGGCTCATGCGACGGTAACTGAGACGAACGTGGGCCAGTACCCCGCCAGGATTCGTGCGCGGCAAGAATCTGCAGACCAGAAACGGCAGGGACGCCGTAAGCGAATCTGATGCGGACGAAGAGCTCGACCTGGCTTCGCCGCACGATTTAACCCCGCAGGTCCCGGTCCGCCGTTTACAGGAATGCACACCCTGCAAACGGAGTCCGAGCCATGCGCGAATCGATCACCCGCCGCACGTTACTGGCGACCGCCGCGGCAACCATCCTGGCGACTGCAATCGTGCCAATTGCCATTTCACGAGCCGACTCGCTTGCGCGCGTCGACGTCTACGACCGCAGCGCCGGCGAGGCCTTGCCCATCTACCGTCATCACGGGCGTCGGTATGTCGAAGGCCAGCC
>JBAVJR010000574.1:0-12942 GCA_049687855.1 Steroidobacteraceae bacterium
GCCTGCGGCGGAACTCGTCGCCGTCGTCGACGCGAGCGCCGCGAGCCGCGAGCAGGTCGCCGCCGAAACCGGTTGCCGCGCGGTGGCAGACTACCGGGACATCCTCGGCGAGATCGACGCGGTGAGCATCGCGACGCCGACCCCGCTGCATTATCCGATCGCGAAGGAGTGCCTCGAGCGCGGCATCCACGTGCTCGTCGAAAAGCCGATCACCACGACGCTCGCGGAAGCCCGCAGTCTCGTCGACACGGCAGCTCGCGTCGGTCGCGTCCTGCAGGTGGGCCACCTCGAGCGTTTCAATGCCGCGATCCTCGCGCTCGCGGGCACGCTCGGCACGCCGCGGTTCGTCGAGTCGCACCGGCTCGCGCCGTTCAAGGAGCGGGGCACGGACGTCAATGTCGTGCTCGATCTCATGATCCACGACATCGACCTGATCCAGAGCCTCGTGGGCGCACCGATCGAGTCGATCGATGCCGTGGGCGCGTCGGTGTTCTCGGCCGGTCTCGATATCGCCAATGCCCGCATCCGTTATGCCAACGGCTGCGTGGCGAACACGACGGCGAGCCGCGTCAGCATGAAGATGGAGCGCAAATTGCGCCTGTTCCAGGACGACGCGTACATCTCGATCGACCTGCAGCAGAAAGTACTCACGATCGTGCGCAAGCCGCCCGCGGGCGCGGACGTGCCGAAGGGCCAGGTGCTGATCGAGGAGCGCACGTACGACCAGGGCGACGCGCTCAAGTTCGAGATCGAGGCGTTCCTCCGGTCCATTCGCGAAGGCACGCCACCGGTGGTCAGCGGCGAGGACGGCCTGCGCGCGCTCGAGACGGCCACGAAAATCACCCAGATGGTGCAGGACGGCGCACGCCGATGACGCGACGGTACTACGCTGGCGCGGACTACCGCCGCGCGCTCTCGATCGAGGAGTTGCGGCGGGTCGCGCAGTACCGGCTGCCGCGGTTCGAAATGGAGTACCTCGAAGGCGGCGCCGAGGACGAAGTGTCGCTGCAGCGCAACCGCACCATCTTCGAGCGCATCACGTGGCTGCCGCGCATGCTCGTCGGCACGGGCCTGCCGGACCTGTCACGCGAAGTCCTCGGCGACTCGCTGCACCTGCCGCTGATCATCGCGCCCACGGGTTTCAACGGGATGGTGTGGCCGCAGGGCGACCTGGCGCTGGCCAGGGCCGCCGACACCGCGGGCATCGCCTTCACGCTCAGCACCGTCAGCAATTACGATGTCCTCGCGCTGAATCCGCAGCTGCAGCGGCCCGCGTGGTTCCAGCTGTATCCGCTCAAGGACCAGAAGACCTCCGACCGGCTGATCGAACGCGCGCAGGCAGCCGGCTGCGACAAGCTCGTCGTGACGGTCGACGTGCCGGCGCTCGGTGCGCGCGAGTGGGACCAGCGCAGTTATTCGCGCCCGCTCAAGCTGAGCCCGTCGAGCGTGCTCGATGTCCTGCTGCATCCACGCTGGCTGTGGCAGGTGATGTTGCCCCACGGCGCCCCGGAGTTTTCGAACCTGACCGAGTTCCTGCCTGCCGGCGCGCGATCGGCGTTGCAGGGCGTGCGGTTCATGGGCACGCAGATCAACCCGACGCTCGCCTGGGCCGACATCGAGCGCATGCGCAGCCGCTGGAGGGGCAAGCTGGTGCTGAAGGGCATCCTGTGCGTCGAGGACGCGAAGCGCAGCGTCGAGGCGGGCGCCGATGGCATCGTGCTCTCGAACCACGGTGGACGGCAGCTCGATTCCTGCGTGACCGGCATCGAACTCGTCGGCCAGTGCGCGGCGGAGGTGGGCGACCGGTTGTCGATCATCGTCGACGGCGGATTCCGTCGCGGGTCCGACGTGCTCAAGGCCGTCGCGCTCGGCGCCGACGCCGTGATGCTCGGACGCGCACCCCTTTATGGCCTGGCGGCGGGGGGTGAGGCGGGCGTGGCCCACGCGCTCAGCCTGCTGCGCGTCGAGATGGAGCGCGCGATGACGCTGCTCGGGTGTCACACCCTCGACGAACTCGGTCCGCACCTGATCCGGGCATGATTGCGATTCGCGAGGCCTGGCGGGCCGGATTGCTGCGACGCGAGCACTGGCTGCGCAACCTCATCGCCGGGTTCGTCGTCGGCGTCGTCGCGTTGCCGCTCGCGATGGCCTTCGCGATCGCGTCCGGGGCCAAGCCCGAGCAGGGCATCTACACTGCGATCATTGCCGGCGGACTGGTCACGCTGCTCGGCGGCAGTCGCCTGCAGATTGCAGGCCCCACCGGCGCCTTCGTCGTGATCCTCGCCGGCGTCACCGCCAAGCACGGCATCGACGGCCTGCAGATCGCCACGTTCATGGCCGGGGCGATGCTGCTGGCGCTCGGCCTCACGCGCATGGGCGGCATCATCCGTTTCATACCCGATCCCGTGATCACGGGTTTCACCGCGGGCATCGGCGTCATCATCTTCGTCGGCCAGTGGCGGTACTTCCTGGGCCTGCCCGTGACGGGCGGCGAGCACTTCCACGAGAAAGTGTGGCTGCTGCTGCAGGCCATGCCGCAGCTGCACTGGCCCACCGCCGGGATTGCCGTGCTGAGTCTGGTCGCCGTCCTGTTCTCGTCGCGACTGCCCGGGCTGCAGCGGGTTCCCGGTCCGCTCGTGGCATTGATCATCGCGACGGCCCTGCAGGCGACGTTCCAATTCGGGGGTGTGGCAACGATCGGCACGGAGTTCGGCGGCATCCCGCGCGGGCTGCCGAACCTCTCGCTGCCAGTGATCACGCTGCCGCGGGTGCTGGAACTGATCGGCCCCGCGTTCACGATCGCCATGCTGGGCGCGATCGAGTCGCTGCTGTCCGCCGTCGTCGCCGACGGCATGGCCGGCACGCGCCACGATTCGAACCAGGAACTGATCGGGCAAGGCGTCGCCAACCTCGCGGCGCCGCTGTTCGGCGGCTTCGCCGCGACTGGAGCGATCGCTCGCACCGCGACCAACGTCCGCAACGGCGGCACCGGACCCCTGGCGGGCCTCGCTCACGTGCTCACGCTGGTGCTCGTGCTGCTGTTCCTGGCGCCGCTGGCCGAGCACGTGCCGCTGGCTGCGCTCGCGGCCGTGCTGTTCGTGGTCGCGTGGAACATGAGCGAGGTGCCTCACTTCGCCGGGATGGTGCGTCGCGCGCCGCGTGCCGACGTGGCCGTCCTGCTGATCACGTTCTTCCTGACGGTCTTCTCGGATCTCGTGCTCGCCGTGAACGTGGGCGTGATCCTCGCGATGTTCCAGTTCCTGCGCCGCATGTCGACGGCGGTCGACGTGTCGCCGCTCGGGGGCGCGGAGCTCGACGTGGCGCTCGAGCGGCGCCAATGGTCGCGCTTGCCTCCCGGCGTCATGGTCTATTCCATCGATGGTCCGTTCTTTTTCGGCGCGGTCGACACCTTCGAACGCTCGCTGGCGCAGACGCACACCGATCCGCGGCGGCTGGTCCTGGTGCTGCGGCGCGTGCCCTTCATCGACATCACCGGGATCCAGAGCCTCGAGGAAGCGCTGCGCGACCTGCAGCGCCGCGGCGTCGAGGTGATCCTGTGCGGAGCCAACCCGCGCGTGAAGGCGAAACTCGACAAGGCCGGCCTGCTCGATCTGGTCGGGCCGGGCGGTTACCACGACGATCTCGATGCCGCGCTTGCCCAGGCGGACCGGGGCGCGGCGCCCGCCGTGCAGTCTGGTCACACAGAATCCGAGGAGTCACGATGAAAGCGCTCGTCTGCCATGCACTCACGGGCATCGAGGGTCTGCGGCTGGAGCAGGATTGGCCGGAGCCAGCGCTCACGCCGGGATCGGTGCTGGTCGACGTCGCGGCGACGGCGTTGAATTTTCCGGACGTGCTGATGCTGCGCGGGCTGTACCAGGATCGGCCGCCACTGCCGTTCATCCCGGGCCTGGAGCTTGCGGGCGTGATCGCTGCGGTCAGCGAGGACGTGACGCGCTACAAGGCTGGCGATCGCGTCGTCGCCTACTCGGGTGGCGGCGGTGCGGCGGAACGCGCCGTCGTCCGGCAGGAGCGACTGCTGCCGATGCCCGCTACGCTCGGCTTCGAGCAGGCGAGCGGCATCTGCCTCACGTACTTCACGAGCTACCACGCGCTGAAGCAGCGCGCGCAGCTCGCCGCGGGCGAGACGATGCTGGTGCTGGGTGCCGCGAGCGGCGTCGGCACGACCGCCATCGAGTTGGCGAAGCAGATGGGTGCGCAGGTGATCGCGGCGGCGAGCACCGATGCCAAGCTCGAGGTCGCGCGCGGCATCGGCGCCGACCACCTGGTCAACTACTCCACGCAGGACCTGCGCGAGCGGGTGAAGGAAATCACCGGCGGCAAGGGCGTGGATGTCGTCTACGACGCGGTCGGCGGCCCGTATGCCGAGCCTGCGGTGCGCAGCCTGGCCTGGAAGGGACGGTACCTCGTGGTGGGATTCGCGGCGGGCGACATCCCGAAGATCCCGATGAACCTGCTGCTGCTGAAGGGGGCGTCCCTGGTGGGGGTGTTCTTCGGCAGCTTCGCGCAGCGCGAGCCGCAGGTGCAATTGCAGAACGTGCGCGAGCTGTGGCAGCTGTTCGAGGCCGGCAAGCTGCGGCCGTTCGTGGGCGAGGTCCACCCGCTGGCCGGCTATCCCGCAGCCTTCGCAGCGCTGGAACAGCGACGCGCCGTCGGCAAAGTCGTGCTCAAGACAAGGGGATAGGGGATAGGGGTTCGTCGGACCAACCCCCGCCTCACGCTTCCCCGATCTCTTCCAGCTCGGCGTGCACTTCGAGCCAGCGTTCCTCGACTTCGCCCAGCTCGATGATGACTTCAGCGCACCGGCGGCTCGTGGACTGCACCTCGGTGGGCGGCGTCTGCGCGTAGAAGTCGGCGTCCGCGAGCCTGGTCTCGAGTGCCCTGCGCTCGGCCTCGAGCTGCGATAGACGTGCCTCGAGCAGCGTCGACTCCTTCACCAGCGGACGACGGCGTGCAAGTTTCTGCAGACGGGCCGCTGCCGCCGTCTCGCGCTGCGCCTTCCGTTTCCCTTTCGATTCGGTCGTGCCCGCTGCGACGGCCTCCTGCGGCGCTGGTTCACGCCGTGCCGTCAGCCAGGCCAGGTAATCCTCGAGATCGCCGTCGAATGGAACGGTGCGGCCATCGGCCACGAGCATGAAGCTGTCGCAGATGGTGCGCAGCAGCGCGCGATCGTGCGACACGAGCACCAGGCTGCCCTCGTATCCAGCCAGCGCCCGCGTCAAGGCATGGCGCATTTCGAGATCGAGGTGGTTGGTGGGCTCGTCGAGCAGCAGCAGGTTCGGCCGCTTGCGCACGAGCAGCGCCAGCGCCAGCCGGGATTTCTCGCCGCCCGAGAACGGTTCGACCGGCGCGTCGGCCATGTCGCCGCGAAAATCGAACCCACCCAGGTAGTTGCGAAGTTCCTGTTCCTTCGCGCGCGGGTCCTGCCGGATCAGGTGGCGCAGCGGTGACTCGTCGCCGCGCAGCTGTTCGACCTGGTGCTGCGCGAAGTAACCCGTTTCCAGCCCGTGGCCTGCGACGCGTCGGCCTGCCAACAGCGCTTGTCCACCGGCGAGCGACTTGATCAGCGTGGACTTGCCTGCGCCGTTCGGGCCGAGCAGGCCGAGTCGGGTGCCGGGACGCAGCGACAGCTGCACGTCGCGCAGGACCGCGCGGTCGCCATAGCCCAGTGCCGCGTCTTCGAGCGTCAGCAGCGGATCGGGCGCACGCAGTGGCTCGGGGAATTCGAAATCGAACGCCGAGTCGACGTGCGCGGCTGCGATGTGCTCGAGCCGGTCGAGCGCCTTGAGGCGGCTCTGCGCCTGTCGTGCCTTGCTCGCTTTCGCGCGGAACCGCTCGACGAAGCTCGTCATGTGCGCGATCTCGCGCTGCTGCTTCTCGAACATCGCCTGCTGCACGGCGAGACGCGCGGCGCGTTGCGTCTCGAAAGCGCTGTAATTGCCGGTGTAGAGCGTGAGCGCGCCGCGCTCGAGGTGAGCGACGTGAGTGACGGTGCCGTCGAGGAAGTCGCGGTCGTGCGAGACCAGCAGCAGCGTGCCGCGGTAGCCCGCGAGCCAGCGCTCGAGCCAGACCACGGCGTCGAGGTCGAGGTGGTTGGTGGGCTCGTCGAGCAGCATCAGGTCGGCCCGGCTCACCAGCGCCTGTGCCAGGTTCAGGCGCATGCGCCAGCCACCCGAGAAGTCGGCGACGGGCCGTTGCAGGTCCGCCGTTTCGAAGCCGAGACCGGCGAGCAGGGCTGCGGCCCGGGCCCTGGCGCTGTAGCCGTCGATCGCCTCGAGCCGGGCGTGCAGTTCAGCGAGTGCGCGGCCGTCGTGCGCGGCATCCGCGGCTGTGATCGCACGCTCGACGCGTCGCAGCTCCTCGTCGCCGTCAAGCACGAATTCGATCGCTGGCTGCGGCAGCGGCGGTGTTTCCTGCGCCACGGACGCCACCCGCCAGTCGCGTGGGATTTCGCAAGCGCCGGTCTCGCTCTGGATTTCACCGCGCAGGAGCGCGAACAGGCTCGACTTGCCGCTGCCGTTGGCGCCCACGACGCCGACCCGCCAGCCCGCATGGATCTGCAGCGAGGCGTCCTCGATCAGCCGGCGTACGCCGCGCGTCAGGGTCAGTTGCCGGAACTGGATCAAGGGCGGGCTGTCACAGGAGGGGCGCGCATTCTCCCACTTTGGCGGGAGGGGGCGAAGTGCGGCACAATTCACGACCAGTCAGCTTGCCCGGCCGTCCGCCGGGCCCCGGAGTCACCGATCCGATGTCCCGTATCCGTTCAGCATTGGCGCTCGTCGCGCTGGGCATGTTCGCCGTGGCCGGCCATGCCCAGACGAACCCCGCCGTTTCGACGATCGTCGCTTTCAGCCTCTCGAACCCGGTTGGCAACCTCGTGCAAGGCGCAGACGGCGCCCTGTACGGTGTCGCGAGCCCGGCCACGTCGATCACCGGCGGCATCATTTATCGCACCACGCTGGACGGCTCCGACGTTCGCACGCTTTATCAGCTCAAGGCGGACGATGCGCTGTCGCCCGCCGGCGGCCTGGTGCTGGCCAGCGATGGCCTGCTGTACGGCACGACCAAGTTCGGCAAGGCCGGGCAGTTGGACGGGGCAGGCACGATCTTCAAGATCGCGCCGGGCGGCACGGGCTTCCAGATCATCCATCGGTTCGCGTCGGTCACCGCGGCGAACCAGGACTCGAACCCGATCAACACCAGCGGCGCCTACCCGGAGGCGGAACTCGTCGAGGGCGCGGATGGCTATCTGTACGGTGTTGCACGCGCGGGCGGTCCGAACGGCACCGGGACGATCTTCAAGATTTCGCGCGACGGTGCCGATTTCAGGCTGCTGCACAGTTTTGCGGCAGTGACCTCCAGCACTGCTTCCGGCCTCACCGTGACGGTCGACGGCGCGGCGCCGACGGGCCCGCTCGTGGCAGGCGCCGACACCTTCTTTTACGGCACGGCCTCGCAGGGCGGCGCGAACGGCCGTGGCACGGTCTTCCGCATCGCGTTCGACGGCACGGGATTCCAGGTCCTGCATGCATTCAGCGCGACCACCACGGATACCGCGACGGGGCTGCTCGAGAACGCGGACGGAGCCACACCGCTCGCGGGACTGCTCGACGGTGGCGACGGCTTCTTCTACGGCATGACCGCGCAGGGCGGCACCGACGGCAACGGCGTCATCTTCGCGGTCCCGGCGGACGGCTCCACGTTCACCGTGCTGCATTCCTTCGCCGGTGCCGATGGCGCACGTCCGGTCGCGGAACTGACGGCGAGCAGCGGCAAGCTGTACGGCGTGACCTCCTCGGGCGGCGTGAACACGTCGGGCGCTACGGCCGCGTTCGGGACGATCTTCTCGATCGACCGGGCCGGCACCAATTTCTCGCGTCTCTACAGCTTCGATGGCAAGGATGGCTCGGTGCCGTCGAGCAAGTTGCTCGAGACGGCGACAGGCGTATTCGTCGGCATCGCCACCAGTACCGGCAACTGCAGCTACGGCACGGTCTTTCGCTACAGCCTCGCGGGCGACACCGTATCTGGCAACGTCAGGTGCGGCCGGAAGAACAACAACAACAGTGGTGGTGGCACCGCCGGGTTTGCGGTGCTCCTGCTGTTGGCAGGGCTCGGCTTGCTGAGGCGTCCGGCGGCCTGATCGTTCGCAAACACGGGGGGGGGAGCCGATGGCCAGCGAGGGATTGCATCACCGGACCTGCTGCCTCTGCGAGGCGATGTGCGGCATCGTGGTCGAGCACCGCGACGGCGAGGTGCTCTCGATCAAGCCGAATCGCGACGACGTCCTGAGCCGCGGGCACATCTGCCCCAAGGCAGTCGCGCTCAAGGACCTGCACGAGGATCCTGACCGGCTGCGCACGCCGCTGCGGCGCACGCCGGGCGGCTGGGAGGAGATCTCCTGGGGCGCGGCATTCGACGAGATCGAAGCGCGTGTCGCTGATATCCGCGCACGTCACGGCAACGACGCGGTCGCGATCTACGCCGGCAACCCGACGGTCCACAACCTCGGCGCGATGCTCGGCATCGGCGATTTCATCCGCGCCTTGCGCACGAAAAACCTGTACTCCGCCACCAGCGTCGACCAGTTGCCGCACATGGTGGCGTCATGGGCGTTGTTCGGGCACCAGTTCCTCATGCCAGTGCCCGACGTCGATCGCACGCAGCTGTTCGTCTGCATCGGTGGCAACCCGGTCGCGTCGGCAGGGTCGATCATGGGTGCCCCGGGTTTCGAGAAACGCATCGAGGCTCTGCGCGCGCGCGGAGGGCGGTTCGTCGTCATCGATCCGCGGCGCACCGAATCCGCGGCCATCGCCGATGAATATTTCGGCATCCGGCCCGGCACCGACGTCTATCTGTTGCTCGCCCTGCTGCACGAAGTGTTCGAGCGAGGCCGGATCGACCTGGCGCACCTGGCGCCGCATGTCGACGGACTCGACGCCCTGCGCCAGGCCGTGCTCGAATTCGACCCGCGGGCGCTCGCGGCCCGTACCAGCCTGCCGCTTTCGCGGATCGTCGCGCTGGCGCACGACCTGGTGAACACGCCGCGTGCGCTCGTATACGGACGCGTGGGTGCGTGCACGCAGGAGTTCGGCGGACTCACGCTGTGGCTGATCTATTGCCTGAATGCGGTCACGGGGCACCTGGATCGCGAGGGCGGCATGATGTTCGCCGAGCCGGCCGTGGACCTTACGCGCGCGTACGGGTCGCGCGGCCACTACGGCCGGTTCCACTCGCGCGTGCGCAAGCTGCCGGAGTTCTCCAACGAGCTGCCCGTGGCGGCGCTGGCGGAGGAGATCACGACGCCAGGCGAGGGGCAGGTGCGGGCGTTGTTCACGTTCGCGGGCAATCCGGTGCTGTCGACGCCCAACGGCGGACAACTCGACGCGGCTCTCGCGCAGCTCGAGTTCATGGTGTCGATCGACCTGTACCTGAACGAATCGTCGCGCCATGCGCACCTCATCCTGCCGCCGACGAGTCCACTCGAGCGCAGTCACTACGACATCGCGCTGAGCGGCTTCGCGGTGCGCAACGTCGCCAAGTACTCGCCGCCGCTGTTCTCGAAGCCCGCGGGTTCCATGCACGATCACGAGATCCTCGCGCAGATTGCGCGACGCCTGCGCAAGGCACCGGGTTCCGTAGCAGGGCGCGTGTCGCTGAAAGTGAAGGATGTGATGTCGCGGCGCCTCGGGCCCGACGGCATGCTCGACTGGATGCTAAAGACGGGGCGCTACGGCGTGCCGAATGCCGGGAAGATGAAACTGCTGGCCGCGCTGCCTGGCTTCGGTGCCTTGCGCCAGCTCATGCGCGCGCCCGATCGTCGTCCGGTGGGCCTGACCCTGCAACGCCTGGTCGATGCGCCGAACGGCGTCGACCTCGGTGCGCTCGAGGCCGCGTTGCCGCGTCGCATCGCGACGCCGAACCGCCGCATCGATCTTGCCCCCGCCATGTTCGTCGCGGATCTCGGCCGCGCCGCGGCTGCGCTCGACGAACCCGTGCCGTCGCTGTCGTTGATCGGGCGGCGCCACGTGCGCAGCAATAATTCATGGCTGCACAACAGCCGGCGCCTGGTGAAGGGCAAGCCGCGCTGCACGCTCATGCTGCACCCGGACGACGCAGCGGAGCGAGGCCTCGATGACGGCGCGATCGCGCGTGTCACATCGCGCGTGGGGACGGTCGAAGTGGCGGTGGAAATCACGCCGGACATGCAGCCGGGCGTGGTCAGCCTGCCGCACGGGTGGGGCCACGGGCGCGCGGGTGTACGGCTCGGCGTCGCCAGCGCTCACGCCGGCGTGAGCATCAACGACCTGATCGACGATCGCCGTATCGATGCGCTCACGGGTACGGCGGTGCTGAACGGCACCCCGGTCGACGTCGTCGCGATTCACTAGAAAAAGAAGCCCCCGGCCTTGCGGCCGGGGGCGCTTGCTGGTGGAGGCGGCGGGAATCGAACCCGCGTCCGCAAGCCCTACATTCCAGGACCTACATGCTTAGCCGTCTTTTTGATTCTCGTCGTTCACTACCCAAGCGGCAGGGAAGATGACCGACCAGCTCAGGAACGTTTTAGCGAGCCAGCCCTCAGCACACTGGACACGCGAGCTTGTGAGCGCGTCCCCCGGGTCTGGATGCACAAGCACACGCCAGTCGGGGGTTAAGCGGGATTAAGCCGCTAGAGCGTAGTTGTCGTCGTTGGCAACTAATAGTTTGCAAGTAGTTTAACGAGGTATCTTGCACCTCGGCATGCACATGGAGTTTCGCGACCCACGTCGAAACCGGTCGCCCCCGTGAACGCCCTCAGTGTAGTGGCAATCTGGGCGAATACAAGGGGAGGAAGGCCAGGAAGGCCCGGAAGGCCCGGAAGGCCCGGAAGGGCCGGAAGGGCCGGAAGGTGAAGAAGTAGCCGAAGTCAGTCGCGCGGTGCGCGTTTCCTGCTGACCCCTTCCTGGCCTTCTTGGCCTTCCTGGCCTTCCTCCCCTCTCAGCGCTTGCGGAGCAGGCGCGACTTCTCCCGCTGCCAGTCGCGGTCTTTCTCGGTATCGCGCTTGTCATGCGCCTGCTTGCCCTTCGCCACGCCGATCTCGAGCTTCACCTTGCCGTGGCTCCAATACAGTTCGAGCGGCACGATGGTGTGGCCCTTGCGCTCGACCGCACCGACCAGGCTGTCCAGTTCCCTGCGGTTCAGCAGCAGTTTGCGGGTGCGTGTCGGATCCGCCACGATGTGTGTCGACACGGTACGCAGCGGCGTGATGTGCGCGCCGATCAGGAAAGCCTCGCCGTCCTTGATGATCACGTAGCCTTCGGTGATCTGGGCCTTGCCAGCGCGCAGGCTTTTGACTTCCCAGCCCTGCAGCGCGAGCCCGGCCTCGAGCTTTTCCTCGACGAAATACTCGTACCGCGCGCGCTTGTTCTGCGCGATCGTGGGGTTCTCGTCGGACTTGCGGTCCTTGTCCTTGCGCGGGGTCGTCATGGCGGCACTTGGGGGCGGGTCGCGCATTCTATCTGCCCCGCATAGACTGCGCGCGTCCGGACCGAAATCGAACATGTCCAGCCGCGAAATCAAGCGCACCGCGCTCGTCACTTTTTCCCCCGAGCAGATGTTCGACCTGGTGGTCGACGTCGAGCGTTATTGCGAATTCCTGCCGTGGGTGGCGGGCGCCGAAGTGCACGAAAAGACCGGGCGCGACCTGCAGGCCAGCCTGGTCATGGAGCGCGCGGGCATCCGCCAGAGCTTCACCACGCGCAACGTGATGCAGCGGCCCGACTGGATGTCCCTCGATCTCGTCAGCGGCCCGTTCAAGCAACTGCACGGCCTGTGGACGTTCACGGCCATCGGCACAGCCGGCACCAAGGTCGTGCTGGACATGAAGTTCGAGTTCGCGAATCCCGTGGCGTCGATGCTGTTCGGCCGCGCCTTCGAGCAGAGCGTCGGCGAACTGATCGATGCGTTCGTGGCGCGCGCCAGGCAAGTCCACGGCGAGGGATCGTAGCCATGGGCGAGAGCGCGGCGCAGGTCGAAGTCGTCTACGCGCTGCCTGACCGGCAACGGGTCGTGACGCTGCCGCTGCCGGAGACGGGGCTCACAGCACAGGCGGCCGTCGAGCACTCGGGGCTGTTGGAGGAATTTCCGGCACTCCGCGACCGGCCACTCGTCCTCGGCATCTACGGGACGGTCTGTGCGCCGGATCGTCCACTGCGTGACCGGGACCGGGTCGAAGTCTATCGACCGCTCCGGGTGGATCCCCGCGCGCAACGCCGCGAGCGGGCCGCGCACGCGGCACGCAAAGGTCGAAAACGCTGAGAGAACGAGAGCAGCAGCGGGTGCCAGCGCCGGGGGTCAGTTGGCCGTGCCGTCCGGCTTGGGGGCGGGCGGGGACTGCTCGACCGCAGCAACCGGTGGCCGTGCGGGTGCGGTGCCTTCCGTCGGGGCCGGGGCCTTGTCCTCGGCTGGCGTCGCCGGCTGCGGTTCGTTGACCGGCGGCAGTACGGCCAGGCCGGGCCTCTCGACGCGGCTGACCTTGTCGCCTTCGAATCGCACGATGAAATGCCCGCGATCCCGGCCCTTTTCACGCCCGCGCTGGAAAGTGTAGATGTAGTCCCAGCGCTGTGGATCGAACGGATCGGCCAGCATCGGGGTGCCGAGCAGATAGCGCACCTGGCTGCGGGTCATGCCCGCCGTCACCTGGTCGACATCTTCCGTCTTCACCAGGTTGCCCTGCTGGATGTTCGGCCGGTAGACGCATCCGGCCGAACCGAACGCAACGCCCACGACCAGGATCAGGGAAAGGGCGGCTCGGGAAAACGCGCTCATGCGTGGTAGCTTCTGCTGTCTGGAGTTACCGGGCCGGCCCGGAGATAATGCGGCGCGATCATAACCCAACCGCGCTTCGGCGCAGCACCCGGCCTGCAAGGACCAATTCCGTGG
>JBAVJR010000575.1:0-8601 GCA_049687855.1 Steroidobacteraceae bacterium
GATCAGGCTTCCGTTCATGGTCGTGATGGCGGCGTTCTCGATCGTCGTGGCGTTCGACGGCTGGATTGTGGGCGTGGAGTCTTTCTGGACGAACTATCGCCCGATACAACTATGGACGGTCGGGCTATACGTTGCGGGCGCCACTCTCGCAGGCGTCCGTGCGCAACGCATCGTCGCCGGACTCGTGCTCGTCACCTACCTGGCCGCCGGCTTCTTCTTCCGATACGTACCCGGGGCATTCGGATCCTGACATCGCCCGAGCGGGTCATGCCCGATCGGCGTGACGAAAAGCCAGCGGCGAACTGGTGCGGCCTGTTGGTGGTTGGCGGTCAAGTAGTCGGCGGAGTTAGACTCTAAGCACCAGCAGACGGTGGAAGACATGGCGAAGGCAGTGAAGGACATCGAGCGCGAGATCCGCGAGCTCAGCGCTGAGGAACGAGCGGAGCTCATGCGTTCGCTCATAGCCGACCTCGACGCACCCGCCGACGCAAATGTCGAGCGCGCGTGGCTTGAGACATCGCAGTGCAGGTATCGCGAGCTAGTCGAAGGCAAGGTCAAAGGTGTGCCTGGACCGTTGGTCTTTGATCGCCTGCGCAAACGCCTGGGCGAATGAAGTACGAGTTTCATCCCGAAGCGGAGCAAGAGCTGTATGAGACCGCTGCGCGGTACGAATCGGAAGTACCGGAGCTTGGTTCCCGCTTCGCCGATGAAGTCGAACGCGTAATCCGACTGTTGCTTGAGCAGCCCGAACTGGGTGTGTGGCTGGACGACGAGTTGCGTCACTTCGTGCTTCGCAGATATCCGTTCTCTGTCGTGTACGCGGTCGTATCGGATGTCGTTTACGTCGTCGCCGTCGCTCACGGAAGCCGCGAGCCCGGCTATTGGCGACCGCGTGTCCAAGACCGCTAGCAAGCTGCTCGAGCCTGCGATCCGCCTTCGCCAGACCGAAAATGCCCGAGGTCCCGTAGGGGAATCCCGCGGTTGGCAGCGCCCGGAGCCTATGGTTATCTGCAGGCTCGACCGGGGAGTCGGCACGGCACCCCGGCGGGGAACCGTATGAACATGGAACTTGGCCTGCTGGTGCTGACGGCCGTTTCGATCGGCTTCGTCCACACCGTGCTCGGGCCCGACCATTACCTGCCGTTCGTCGCGATGTCGGCGGCGCGCAACTGGACGCGCCGCAAGACCATGCTCGTGACCGCGTTCTGCGGCGCCGGACACGTGCTCGGCTCCATCGTCATCGGCTTCATCGGCATCGCGATCGGTGCGTCGCTGCACCGCCTGCAGTGGCTCGAGGGCCTGCGGGGCGACCTCGCGGCCTGGGCGCTGATCGCCTTCGGGCTCGTCTACATGGCCTGGGGACTCAAGCAGGCCTGGCGCAGCCGGAAACACTCTCACGAACACGTCCACGCGGACGGCACGCGCCACCGGCACGTGCATGGCCATCACACGCGGGACGAGCATGCCCACGTCCACATCCAGCTCGACACCGACAACGTCCGCAGCATCACGCCGTGGGCGCTGTTCGTGATCTTTATCCTGGGCCCTTGCGAGGCGTTGATCCCGCTGCTGATGTATCCGGCCGCCCAGTACAGCTGGTGGGGGCTCACGGTGGTGGTCCTGGCGTTCGCGACGGCGACGATCGCGACGATGGTGGCGATCGTCTACCTGGCCACGCGCGGCCTCGAAAAGTTGCCGCTGGCCTCGGCCGAGCGCTATGTCCACGCGCTCGCTGGCGCTGCCCTCAGTCTTTGTGGAGTGGGCATCGTCCTCGGCCTCTGACTGGTGCGATAATCGCCAGACGCTTCCCCGCCAGGCATCGCGACCATGTCCACCCGCTCCGTCCGGCCGAGTCCCGGCCTCGCCAACGTCCGCTACGAAATTCGCGGCAAGCTAGCCCGGCGCGCCCAGGAAATGGAGCGCATGGGTTACGACATCGTCTCGCTCAACATCGGCAACCCGGGCGCCTTCGGCTTCCGCACGCCGGAGACCATGCGGCTTGCGATGATCGAGAACCTGCGCGCGGCCGAGGGCTACTGCCACCAGAAGGGCATCTTCCCGGCACGCGAGGCCGTGGTGATGCAGCAGCAGGAGCGCGGCATCCGCGGCGTCACGGCCGACGACGTCTTCATCGGCAACGGCGTCAGCGAACTGATCGACCTCACGCTGCGGGCGCTGCTCGCGGCGGACGAGGAAGTGCTGGTGCCGAGTCCCGACTATCCGCTGTGGACCGCGGCGGTGAACCTGAACCGCGGGCGAGCCGTCCACTATCCGTGCCGCCCCGAGCGCGGCTTCGTGCCGGACCCGGAAGAAATCGAATCGCTGATCACGAAGCGCACGCGCGCCATCGTCGTGATCAACCCGAACAACCCGACGGGCGCGGTCTATCCGCGGGAAGTGCTCGAGGCGATCGCGCGCGTCGCAGAGAAGCACCACCTGGTGATCTTCGCGGACGAGATCTACGACCAGATGACGTACGACGGCGCGGAATTCGTGCCGATGGCCACGCTGGTGCACCACACGCTGTGCTGCACGATGAGCGGTCTGTCGAAGGTCTACCGGGCCTGCGGCTATCGCGTGGGCTGGGCCGTGTTCTCCGGCGACCTCGAGAACGCCCGTGAATACCTGTCGGCGCTCGAGCTCCTGTCGTCACTGCGCCTCTGCAGCAACGTCGCCGGCCAGTGGGCCGTGCAGACGGCGCTCGGCGGGTACCAGAGCGTCAGGGAGCTGGTTCGCCCCGGCGGACGCCTGTACGAGTCCCGCAAAGCCATCGTGGACGCCGTGGCGCGCAGCAAGTACCTGCGGCTCACCGTGCCGCGCGGTGCGATGTACGCCTTCGTAGGCGTCGACACGCAGCGTCTGCCGGGCTTCGACGACCGCCGGTTCGCCATGGACCTGCTCGAGCACAAGCACGTCCTGGTCGCCCCGGGCACCAGCTTCAACGTGGCGTACAACACCCATTTTCGCGTCACCAACCTGCCGGAACCCGAGGTGCTGTCCGACGTATTTGGCCGGATGGAAGAGCTGCTCGATAATTACGCGGCCGGCGACGAACCCGTTTCGCGGCCGACGCCGCTGCGGGCGGTCGAAGCCTGACCTCGCGCAGGTTATTAGGTATATCCGGTAAATACCTGAGCGATAAAGGGAAAATAGTCGTCTCGTCCGACGAGCTCATGGCCGGCACGACCTACGTCGCGCCCACCCGCCGCCTCGCCCATTTCCTGCGCGCCCGTCACGACGCGGCCTGCCAGGCCCGGGGCCTGGGCGTCTGGCCGACGCCGGATGTGGTCACGTGGCCCGAACTGCTGCGTCGCCAGTTCGACGTCGACCGCGCGGCAGGCCGGACGACTGCCCGCTGGCTCGACACGAGCCACGGCCTGATCGCGTGGGAGCAGATCGTCCGCCGCGACGTCACCCTGCGGCCGGTCCTGCTGCCGTCCGGTCTCGGGGCGGTAGCGCAACACTCCTGGGAACTGCTCCATGCCTACCGTATCCCCGTCCGGGCCCTGGCCGGGGACGAAAGCCCGGAGGTTCAGGCGTTCGCCCGCTGGGCGGCGGAATTCGGCCGATGGCTGGAGCAGGGCGGCTGGCTCGATCCCGCCCTGGCGTCGCTGTCGGTCGGTCCGTTGCCCACCGACACGCCGGTCGAATTCGTCGGCTTCGACCGCTGGACGCCGGCGCAGGCGGCGTTCATCGAACGGGTCGCGGGCCAGGGCGCGCGCGTCGCGGTGCGTCCAGCCGTACCGGCGGATGCGCCCCTCGACGCCCACGCCGTCGAGTGCAACGACTTCGACGCCGAACTCGATACCGCCGCGCGCTGGGCTGCGCAGCGGTTGCAGGAGCAGCCGGACGAACGGCTGGGCCTGATCGTGCCGCAGCTCGCTCGTGAGCGCGCGCGCGTTCGCCGCGTGCTCGACCGCGTGCTCGTTCCAGCCGCTGCGTTCACCGGTGGGCCTGCGCCCGAATCGATGGCTTATGAACTCGCGGCTGCGCGACCGTTGCTGGAGCGGCCGGTCGTGTCTGCGGCACTCGACTGGATCGCTGCCTGCATTGCACCGCCCGAACTGTCGGCGGCCGGCGCGCTGCTGCGCGGCGCACACGACGGAGCTGCGGCCAGCGAGTCGTACGCACGCGCCGAACTCGACGTGATGCTCCGCAAGTCCGGCGTTCCGCAGGCCGGCCTCGATTACCTGGCGCGCGAGGCTCGCGCGCACGGTTGTCCCGCCACTGCGGCGCAGCTGCAGGCAGCGACGGCGCGCGCGCGAACCTGGACGGGATCGCGACTGCCGAGCCAGTGGGCACCCGAGTTCTTCGAATTGCTGCGCGCAGTCGGCTGGCCTGGTCCCGATCCTGCCAGCGCCGAGCATCAGGCCGTGCAGCGCCTGCAGACATTGCTCGGCGAATTCGGCGCGAGCGATGACGTCGCCGGTCCGCTGCGAGTGTCGGCCGCATTCGCTCACTTGCGCGAACTGGCGGCCGGGACTGCGTTCGAACCGCAGGAGATCGCGGCTCCGCTGCTCGTGATCGACCCGGAAACGGCGCTCGGCATGCACTTCGATGCGATCTGGGTGTGCGGACTCGATGCTGCGCGCTGGCCGCCGCCGGCGAACCCAGACCCGTTCCTGCCGCGCGAGTTGCAGGCGAGGCAGGGGGTCCCCGGAGCGACGGCAGCGCTGTCCGAGCAGCAGGCCCGACGCACGCTGCAACGACTGGTGGTCGCGGCGGCCACGGCAATCTGCAGCGTGCCGCGCTTTGAGGACGAAGCTCCGTTGCTGCCGAGCGCGCTGGTCGCTAGCCTGCCGCGCCTCGACGCGATTCCCTTGTGGCCCGGGGCACAGGCTTCGTCGGCGCAATTCGATGCGCGTCCCGCTCTCGACACGCTGCTCGATGGGTCGCTTCCCGCGTTTGCCCGACAAGAGGTCGTGAAGGGCGGCAGCCGGCTGTTCGAATTGCAGGGCGCGTGCCCGTTCCGTGCCGCCGTCGAATTGCGCCTGGGCGGCGTCGAGCTCGAGAACCCGGCCGCGGGCATCGCCGCTACCGAACGCGGCAGGCTCGCGCATGCCGTGCTGCAGGCGTTCTGGAACGAGGTGCGCGAGCAGGCTGTGCTGCTGGCAATGTCCGCCGAGCAGCGCGTCGCGATCCTGCGCACGCACGTGCAGGGGGTGCTGGCGCCGCTGCGTGCGACGGCCGACGGAGTCGGTATGCGCTTGCTCGACCTCGAGGAACGCTGGCTCGTTGCGCGCGTGCTCGAACTGTTGCAGCAGGACGCGGAGCGCGCGCCGTTCACGGTCGAGCTGGTCGAGGATGCGCGCGTGATCGACGTGGGCGGCGTGCAGACGAAGATCGTGCTCGATCGTGTCGATCGTCTCGCGGACGGCACGCTGGCTGTCATCGACTACAAGACCGGTGCGAGCGCGAAGCCCGCGGCGTGGATGGGCGAGCGCCCGGAACTGCCGCAGCTGCCGCTCTATGTGCGTGCGGTCGGCCAGCACGATGTCGGCGCAGTAGCGTTCGGCATCGTCTGCAAGGGCAGCACCGGATACCGCGGCTTCGCGCGGGACGGCGCGGTGTTCCCGCAACTCAAGGCGTTCGATGCGGCCAGGGCTCCGTTCAAGGACTACGCGAGCTGGAACGACCTGCTGCAGGCCTGGAATACGCGCCTGGAGTCGCTGGCGAGGGAGCATGCCCAGGGCGACGCACGACTCGCGCCGAATCCGGCCAGGGCCTGCCGCTATTGCCACCTGCCCGGGGTCTGTCGTTCGGCACAGGCGCTCCAGGAAGCCGAGGAGGGCGACGATGCAGCCGTCTGACCTGCTGCAGGCTGACCGGGAGGCGCGCGCGAAGGCGTTGCGGGTCGACCGCAGCTTCATCGTCCAGGCGCCGGCGGGCTCGGGCAAGACCGAGTTGCTCACGCAGCGCTTCCTCGCGCTGCTCGCCGTCGTGGACCGGCCCGAAGCGCTGCTGGCCATCACGTTCACGCGCAAGGCCGCAGCGGAGATGCGCAACCGCATCCTGGAGTCGCTGCGCCAGTGCGAGGACCCGCGGGCGCAACTGCGCGACGAGACGCGCGACCTGGCCCGTCGCGTGCTCGAGGTCGATGCCCGCAACGACTGGGGCCTGCTGCGCAATCCGAGCCGGCTCCGCGTGCTCACGATCGATGCTCTCAACCAGTCGCTCGCACGGCGCCTGCCGGTGCTCTCTGGACTCGGCGCAGGCCTGGGCATCGACGAGGACGGCCTCGAGCTGTACGAGGAAGCCGCCGAACGCTTGCTCGCACACCTGCCGTCGGACGATCCGCGCGTCGCGGAAGCGGTCGCCATCCTGCTCGAGCACCTCGACAACAACGTCGGCAGGCTCATCGGGCTGGTGAGCGGCATGCTCGCGCGTCGCGAGGCGTGGCTGCCGGTCCTCCCCGCGGACGTGGCGGAATACGGGCAGGAAGGCGCGGCGCGGCGCGAACTCGAGGCGGGTCGCGCCGACATCGTACGCGGCCACCTGTCGTCCCTGCGCGAGGCCTTTCCCCCGGCGCTGCTCGCAGACGCCTGCCGCCTTGCGCGTGGGGCGGCGAGCGTGCTGCGCGACAGCGGCAATGGCGACTCGCCGATCCTGGGATGTGGCAGCGGCGTCCCGGGCACCGCCCTGGCCGACGTGCCGCACTGGCAGGGACTTGCGGAGTTCCTGCTGACCGCCGAGGGCAACGCGCGCAGGAGCTTCAACAGCAACGTGGGCGTTCTGGCGCAGGACCGGAAGCGCCCGGAACTCGCCGAGGTCAAGGCGCGCATCCTCGAGCTGGCGGACGAGTTCGCGCGGCACGAGGAGCTCTGCGAGCCGCTGCACGCGACGCGTGCATTGCCCCCGCGCGAATACCAGGGTCCCGAGTGGACCGTGCTCAAGTCGCTGCTGCTCGTGCTGCGACTCGCGGCCGGCGAACTCAAAACGGTGTTCGCCGACCGCAGGACGGCGGATTATCCCGAGTTCGCCGCCGCGGCGCGGCACGCGCTCGGCTCACCCGACGCGCCGACCGACACCGCGCTCGCACTCGATGCGCGGCTGCGCCACGTGCTGGTCGACGAGTTCCAGGACACATCGGAAGCGCAGGTGCAACTGCTGCAGAGCCTGACGGCGGGCTGGGAGCGCGGCGACGGCCGCACGCTGTTCCTGGTCGGCGATCCCATGCAATCGATCTATCGCTTCCGCAACGCGGAAGTCGGCCTGTTCCTCGACGTACGCGACCGCGGTCTCGGCGACGTCGAACTCGAGCCGCTGACCCTGCGCGTGAATTTCCGCTCGACGCGGCCGCTCGTGCAGTGGGTCAACCAGAGCTTCACGCGCGTGCTGCCGCCGCGTGACGACGTGTTGCGCGGCGCGGTGAGCTATTCGGAATGCGTGGCGGCGCCGCTGGCGACCGACGAAGGGGGCGTGCACGTCCACGCGCTGCTGCGCCGCAGCCGGCGATTCGAGGCCCAGGCCGTTGCCGACATCATCGAGCGACGCCACGCGCAGAAATCCGACGCGCGCGTCGCGGTCCTCGTGCAGGGCCGCAGCCACCTGCTCGACATCGTGGCCGAACTCGCGCGGCGCGGCATCCGCTTCCAGGCGACCGACATCGATCCGCTGGGAGCGCGTCCAGCGGTGCTCGACCTGCTGGCGCTGACCCGCGCGCTGGCGCACCTCGGCGATCGTGCCGCCTGGATCGGCGTGCTGCGCGCGCCGTGGTGCGGCCTGACCCTGGCGGATTGCCTGTCGCTGCTCGGAGGCGACCGGCACGCGTCGGTCCCGCGCCTGCTGCGTGAAGCATCACTGCGGCAGCAACTCGGAGCCGGGGCACGGCGCCGGCTCGAACGTTGCCTGCCGGTACTCGAACTGGCCCTCGACGAAAAGCGGCGGATCGGGCTGCGCGACTGCGTCGAACGCGCCTGGCATGCGCTCGGCGGCCCGGCAACGCTCGGCAACGAGCGGGAACTGGCGGAGGCGCGCGCCTATCTCGATGCGCTCGGCCACGTGGAAGACGAAGCGCCCGGCGCGCCGGTGGATCTCGCCCGGCTCGGTGAGGCATTGCTCGAGCTGTACGCGCCCGCGCAACCGCGGCCGGACACGTACGTGGAACTGCTGACGATCCACAAGTCAAAGGGCCTGCAGTTCGACACGGTGATCGTGCCGGGCCTGGACCGGGTCGGCGCATCCGATGCGCCGCCGCTGCTGCGCTGGCTCAAGGTGCCGCGGCGCGACGGGCACCAGCTGATCATCGCGCCCGTCGCCGAAACCGGCGCCGGGGAAGGGAATCCCCTGTACCAGTGGCTCGGCCGCCTCGAGCGAGAAAAACTGCTGCAGGAGAAGCGCCGGCTGCTCTACGTTGCGGCGACGCGTGCCGAGCGGTCATTGCACCTGCTCGGCTCGTGCGAAGTGATCGCCGACAGGAAGACGGGTGAGTTGCGAGTGCGCGCGCCGGCGCAGGCCTCGGCGCTGGGCCTGCTGTGGGTCGAGCCGTCGCTGAGCGGTGAATTCGACCGCAGGCTCGCGGAGTCGGGTGATATCGAGGGGGAGGAGGGACGCGTCATTGCGCGCGATCCCGTGCTGCGGCGCCTGCCCGAGGACTGGCAG
>JBAVJR010000576.1:0-4508 GCA_049687855.1 Steroidobacteraceae bacterium
GGCCGAGCCTGCCCGGCCAGTCAGCGAATTCGGTGCGCCTGCCGCCGGTGAAATGGCCGCTCTCCGCAGCCGATGCGGCCCGCGTTCGGGGTCATGCCGATCACCTGGCACTGCGCAGCGCGTATCACGACCCGGTGCTGCACGCCCGGTTCCGGCCCACCGGCCACCGCGCGCGGGAAATCTTCGACGCCGTCGAAGACATGCGCTGCCAGTCACTGGGCAGCAATGCGCTCGCGGGGGTGGCGCAGAACCTTACGGCGGCGCTGGTCGAGCAGTTGACGCGCAAGACGGGCTCGACGCCGTTCGGCGCGCGTCCTTCGCCGATGGCGCAGGCCCTGGCCCTGCTGGTACGCGAGAAGCTCACGGGCCTGCCGTCGCCGCCCGCGGCAGCCGAACTCATGCTGCGCTGGCGGGACGACCTGCGTAAGCGTGCCGAGCAGGGCCTCGAGTCGCTCGCGGCCAGCGTGGACGACCAGCAGCAATATGCATTCGCACTCCATGACCTCGTCGAGGACCTCGACCTCGGCCACGAACTCGGAGCGGCCGCCGAACGGCGCAAGTCTGCGATCAAGACGATCGAAGCCGTCGTTCCCGGTGATGACGCCGGTGCCGACCCGCTTGGAACTGTCAAGAAGCAGGCCGGTTCAATGGACCAGGACGCGCCCGAACTCGAGGCGGGCGAAGTCGTGGGCTCGCGACTCAACGCGCCGGACGAACCCGAGCGCAAGCCGGAAGCCGAGCCCTCGGGTGAGCGCATGCAGCGCGAGCCGATGTCCGACGATTCCGATCATCCGAACCGGCATTACCGGGCCTACACCACGGCGCACGACGAGGTCGTGGGCGCGGCGGAGTTGTGCACGGACGACGAAGTCGGCCTGTTGCGCGGTAACCTCGACCGCGAATCGCGCGCGCTGCAGCCGGCCGTCGCGCGGCTCGCGATCAAGCTCGAACGCCTGCTGCTCGCCAGGAAGACGCGGCGCTGGGAGTTCGACCTGGAGGAGGGCACGCTCGATCCGGCCCGCCTCGCGCGCGTCGTCACCGATCCGCTGGCTCCCCTTGCGTTTCGCGAGGAATCCGACACCGAGTTCAAGGACACGGTCGTCACCGTCCTGCTCGACAACTCGGGCTCGATGCGCGGCCGTCCCATCCTGGTCGCGGCGCTCTGCGCGGACGTCCTCGCACGAACGCTCGAGCGCTGCGGCGTCAAGGTCGAGATCCTCGGGTTCACCACGCAGCAGTGGAGCGGCGGGCAGTCGCGCGAGGACTGGCTCAAGGCCGGCCGTCCTGCCGCACCGGGTCGCCTGACGGACCTGCGTTACATCGTCTACAAGCCGGCGGATGTGCCGTATCGGCGCGCCCGCCGGCACCTCGGCGTGATGCTCAAGGAAGACCTGCTCAAGGACAACGTCGATGGCGAAGCCCTGCTGTGGGCGCACGAACGCCTGCTGCGCCGCAGCGAGCAGCGCCGGATCCTGATGGCGATATCCGACGGCGTGCCGCTGTGCGAGGCTACGCTCTCGGCGAATCCCGGGGGCTACCTGGAACAGCACCTGCGCAACGTCGTGAAGTGGATCGAGACCCGCTCGCCCGTGGAGCTAGTTGCGATCGGCATCGGCCACGACGTGACGGACTTCTACCAGCGGGCGGTCGCGATCGCGGACGTCGAGCAGCTGGGTAACGCGATGATCGAGCAGCTCGCCGGCCTGTTCGTCAAGCCAGGCACGAAGACGAAGGCCCGGACGAGGAAGACGGCGTGACCACGGTTCATCGCGGCTCCTGTCTCTGTGGCGAGACCGTTTTCGAAGTGCACGGCCCGCTGCGCAACTCGATTGCCTGCCACTGCACGCAGTGTCGCAAGCAGACCGGGCATTACCTGTCCGCCACAAGCGCTGCGATTGGCGATTTCAGACTGCTGCGTGACGAGCATGTGCGCTGGTATCGCGCTTCGACTACTGCGCAACGAGCGTTCTGCTCGCAGTGCGGGTCGACGCTGTTCTGGCAGGCGGATGCGAACCCGGAGCGCATTTCGATTGCGACCGGCGTGTTCGACGGGCCCACCGGCCTCATCACCGAAGGCCATATCTTCTGCGCCGACAAGGGCGACTACTACGTGATTCCCGACGAGGGGTACCAGCGCGCGGGCTGGGAATGACGCCGCGCCGCGACCGGTCTACGCCATGATTCCACGCACGATGAAAGCCGTCCTGCTCAAGGGTCACGGCGGCCTCGCACAACTCGAGTATCGGACTGATGTGCTGGTGCCGGCGCCCGCGGCGGGCGAGGTGCTGGTGCAGGTCGGCGCTGCAGCCGTCAACAACACCGACATCAACACGCGGATCGGCTGGTACTCGAAGTCAGTTGCGACGGCGACCGGCGAGGCCGCGGTGCAGACGGCGAGCGACGCGCAGGACGGTGGCTGGGCCGGCAATCCGTTCGTCTTCCCGCGCATCCAGGGCACCGACGTGTGCGGCCGGATCGTCGCGGTTGGCGCAGGCGTTGCCGACGCAAGGATCGGGGAACGCGTGCTGGTCGATCCCGTGCTGCGTCCGGCGGATGGATCACTGGAGCACGTCGGCTATGTCGGGCTGGAGCGCGACGGGGGGTTTGCCGAGTTCGTCACGGTGCCAGCCGGCAATGCGTCCCGGATCGAGAGCGCAATGACGGACGTCGAGCTGGCCTCGTTCCCGTGCGCCTACGGCACGGCCGAGAACCTGCTCGCCCGCGCGCACGTCGCGGAGGGCGAGAGCGTGCTCGTCACGGGTGCGTCGGGCGGGGTCGGCTCCGCGGTCGTGCAACTGGCTCGACTGCGCGGCGCTCGCGTCGTTGCCGTGACCACGCGCGACAAGGCGCGGGACGTTCTCGCCCTCGGCGCGCAGCATATCGTCGAACGCGACGTGAACGTCGTCGAGGCGCTGGGTCGGGAATCGGTGGACGTCGTCGTCGACGTGGTCGGTGGCGCCGCATTCGGCGGCCTGCTGGACGTGCTGAAGCGCGGCGGGCGCTACGCCGTCGCGGGAGCCATTGCCGGGCCCGTCGTGCCGCTCGACCTGCGCACGCTCTATCTCAAGGACCTGCGCCTGCTGGGATGCACGGTGACGACGCCGGCGGTGTTCTCCCGCCTCGTGGACCTCATCCAGAGGGGCGTGCTTCGTCCCGTCGTGCGCGCGGTCTATCCGCTCGCCGACATCGCCGTGGCGCAATCCGACTTCCTCGGCAAGGCGCAGACAGGCAAGATCGTGCTGGTGCCCTGAGCCGGAGACCCGTTTGCGCAACAAGATCGACCTGCGGAAGCTGCCGCCACTGAATGCCCTCAAGGGCTTCGAGGCCACGACGCGGCGCGAAAGCGTGCGCGAGGCGGCCGAGGAGCTGTGCCTGACGCACCCGGCCGTGAGCTACCAGATCCAGGTGCTCGAGCAGGACCTGGGCGTGCCGCTCTTTTCCCGCACCGGACGCTCGCTGGTGCCGACCGCCGAGGGCAGGTTGCTCTACCAGCACGTGCGCGCCGCGCTCGAGATGCTGATCGAGGGCGCCGAGACGGTTCGCCGCACGCGCGCCGGGACGCCGCTGCGGGTGCAGACCTACGTCACCGCTTCGATCCGCTGGCTGGCACGCAAGCTGCCGGATTTCGTGGCGCGTCATCCGGACGTGCGGCTGCAGCTCAGCACCTGCGCGTTCGAGTGGGACTTCGACGAATCGAGCGCCGACGTCGGGCTCGTGTACTGCCCGGAGGCACCGGGCCCGGAGTATCGCTGGGTGCCGCTGTTCGAGTACACGCTGAAGCCCGTCTGCAGTCCGGCGCTTGCGGCCATGCTCGGCCCGGCGCCAACGGCGGCGACGTTGCTCGAACTGCCGCTGGTCGAGATCTACTCGGAGCAGCACAACTGGGACATCTGGTTCGAGGCCGCGCAGCTGCAATATCTGACACGACCCGCGATCGTCGTCGACACGCTCGCAGTGGCGCTCGAAATCGCACTGGAAGGTCGCGGCGTCGCGCTGGTGAACGGGCCCTACGCCGAGGACGACCTGGCCGCCGGCCGCCTGGTGCAACCCGTGCAGCACCAGGTGACGTGCCCGGGCGCCTGGGGCGTGATCTGCCGCCAGGACGCCTATGCCACCGAGCGCGTGAAGGCCTTCATGGACTGGCTGGGCGGCCTGGGCACGCCGGTCCCGCAGGTCTAGCAGTTCCTCAGCGCGATAGTTCGTCCGGGTAGAGCCTCTCCCACATCGGGCACTGGTGCGCGGTGGAGGCATCGAACATCCCGACGGCATCCGGCTTGAGCCTGAGCGCCTGTCGCGATGGCTCGAAAGGCTGCCACTCGGGCAAGCCGGCACCCGCCGGACGACCCGTGAGAACGAAGCTGCTCCAGTACGCGACCATCTGCTTCGAGAGTTCCTGCTGCGGCGCGGCCAGCGGCGGGCCGTCGAGCACGCTCGTGTTCGAGAAACCCGGGAACTGATACGGCATCTCGGACGTATGAACGGCCCCCAGTTCGATGCCGGGATCGTTC
>JBAVJR010000577.1:0-7102 GCA_049687855.1 Steroidobacteraceae bacterium
CACTCGCAGATCGAAGGCACCATGGAACTGGCCGACATTCCGCGGCTGGTCAGCGCGCTCGACCTGCATGCAGGCGGCGCTCGCTACCCGGGCGTCCTCGCGCTGCCGTCGGCGGACGATTACCGCGGATTCGGCGAGGCCTACCTCCGCGACACGCGCCACTACCGGGTCGGCAACAAGCCGTTCTTCATCGACAAGATGCCGAACAACTTCCGCCACGTCAGCCTGATCCAGCTGATGCTGCCGAACGCGAAGATCATCGACGCGCGCCGCGAACCGATGGCCTGCTGCTTCAGCAACTTCAAGCAGCTGTTTGCCTCAGGCCAGCAGTTCACCTACAGCCTCGAAGACATCGGGCGCTATTACGCACTGTATGTACGCCTGATGGACCACTGGGACTCGGTCCTGCCCGGTCGCGTCTTGCGCGTGCAGCACGAGGACGTCATCGAGGACCTCGAGGGCAGCGTGCGGCGAATCCTGGATCACTGCGGGCTCGAATTCGAGGCTGCCTGCGTCGACTTCCACAAGACCGAGCGCCGCGTGCACACGGCGAGTTCCGAGCAGGTCCGCCGCCCGATCAACCGCGAAGGCGTCGACCAGTGGAAGAATTTCGAGCCGTGGCTGGGCGAGCTGCGAGCGGCGCTCGGACCACTCGCCACACAGAAATAGGTGAATTTCCCCTATTTCTGAACGTCCCCTATTTCCAAGTCCGGCGTGCGCAGCACGCTACGCCGGTCGAATACCCGTCGCCCGCTCCTCGTCCTGGACGATCCGCTTGGCCGAACGGAAGTAGTGCCACGTGGCCCAGGCGCCCACGGGTACAAGGCACAGCATTGCGAGCCGCAGTGACTCGCCGTTCGCGACATGGTTCGGGGCGAACGCGTCGCTCAGGAAACCCACGAGTTGCGGCGCGACGATCAGGTTGCCTACGTTCGCAACGAAGAGCGTGGCGGCGCAGAACTGCGCCCGCATGCGCGGCTCGCACAGGTTGTTGAGCAGGCCGAAGCACGGCCCGATGTAGAAGTAGATCGCCGGGATGAAGATCCAGAACAGCCCCTTCGCCAGTTCGAGCGAGGGAGTCCAGTAGATGACGCCGGACACGAGCGTCGCGATGCCGACGCCCCAGCCCATCATGCGCACGATCTTGCGCGGATCCTTCATCGCAGGCTGTGCCAGCCACCAGCTCGTGGCGAGCGTTGCCAGGCCGCCGCCGATCAGGTGGACCGGCCCGAGGATCGACCCCGCCGCGCCGGGCGTCAGGCCGAAATTGCGAATCAGGTAGGTCGGCGTCCACCACATCAGGCCCCAGCCCCACAACGCGGTCAGCGCGCTGGCCGCCATGACGTGAACGGCGGACCGCTGCGTCCAGAGGAAACGCATGCTCTCCGGGAATGACGCGCCTTCGTGGTCCCCGCCCTTCTTGTCGAGCTGGCCCCGGCGCGGTTCGCGCACGGTGAAGAAGATGAGGAGTCCCACGATCACGCCCGGGATGCCGAGCACCAGGAACACGGTGCGCCAGTTGTAGTGGTCGTTGACGATGCCCGCGATGTCCGCGCCGATCCAGGCGCCGATGGGTGCCCCGAGCGAGAAGACGGTCAGCGCCATCGGGCGTTTCGACTGCGGAAAATAATCCGAGATGATGGAGTTGGCGCCCGGCGTGCCGCCGGCTTCCCCGATGCCTACGCCGATTCGAGACAGCAGCAGCTGGATGTAGTTCTTCGACAGGCCACAGAACGCCGTCATGACTGACCACGCGATGAGGCAGACGGCAATGATGTTGCGCCGGTTGCCACGGTCGATGAGCCAGGAGATGGGGAAGCCGAGGACCACGTAGAACAGCGCCAGCGACACGCCGGTGAGGAAGGCGATGCCGGAATCCGTCAGCTGCAGTTCGAGCCGGATCGGCTCGAGAACGGTCGAGATCACGTAGCGGTCGGCGATGCTGAGCGTGTAGACGAGCACCATCATGAGCAGCACGTACCAGCGCTGCAACGTCGTGCCCACTCCGCCATCTGCCGCTTCCGGCCGTGCTGCTGCCGTCATCTGCAACTCTCCCCCGAACGTGCCGCGAACGACCCGCCGGTCTGCGGCCGGCTGGGCTGGACCCGGAGGGCCCGTGCGATGAAGCACTCTTGTACTCAAATTCAGCGTCCGTTGCCAGTCACTTCGGGGCTTAGGCGCCGCGCCGGTCGCGGCCAATAATCCTTTCGTGTCCGCCGATATTTTTTGCTTGTTCGGCCGCAGCCCGAGCCAGTAGCCTCATTGGCTCAAATGCCGGCCAGGCCACCCGTGCCGCGGGCACGGAACGCCGTCACAGCAGGCACGCCAGGGGATCAGCGAGTGAGCAGGAACAACCGGATCGGCTTCATCGGGCTCGGCAACGTGGGCGCGTCGCTGGCGGGTAACCTGCTGCGCCATGGCGTGGACCTCACGGTGCGCGACCTCAACGACGAAGCGGTCACAGAATTCGTCGCCAGGGGTGCCAGGCGCGCCGACTCGCCGCGCGCGATGGCGGAGGCCTGCGACATCATCATCACCTGCCTGCCCTCGCCTGCGATCTCCGCGCAGGTCGTGGAGGGTCCAGGCGGCATCCTCGAAGGCTTGAGCCCCGGCAAGCTCTGGCTCGAGATGAGCACGACCGATTCCGCTGAGATCAAGCGGCTCGCGCCGAAGGTGGAAGCGAAAGGCGCCACGGCCATGGATTGCCCGGTCTCGGGCGGCTGCCATCGTGCGGCCACCGGCAATATCTCGATCTTCGCGGGCGGCTCGCGTGAGGCGTTCGAGCGGGCCCTGCCGGTGCTCTCGATCCTGGGTCACCAGATCCTGCACACGGGCGCGATCGGCTCGGCCTCGATGCTGAAGGTCATGACCAACTACCTCTGCACGGTGCACCTGGTCGCGCTCGCCGAGGCGCTCACGACCTGCAAGGCCATGGGGATGGACATGAACACCACCTACGAGGCCATCCGCATCTCGTCGGGCAACTCGTTCGTGCACGAGACCGAATCACAGGTGATCCTGAACGGCAGCCGCGACATCGGCTTCACGATGGACCTCGTCATCAAGGACGTCGGCCTGTTCGACCAGCTCGCGATCGAGCACAAGGTGCCGCTCGATCTGTCGCCGCTGATCGTGAAGATCTTCAAGGACGCGGCCGCCAAGTACGGCCCGCGCGAAAACTCGCCGAACATCATCCGCCGCTATGAAGAACCCTGCGGCCTGAAGGTCCTCGGCACGGGCTTCCCCGCGACGATGGTCGACGATAACCCGAAGCAACCGGGCTTCGAGGTCGTCCCCAGGGGTCGCTGACCTATCTGAAGATCACCGTCCGGTTGCCGTTGAGGAACACGCGGTGTTCCGTGGCGAGCCGGACCGCGCGCGACAACGCACGACGTTCGGAGTCCCGCCCCGCCGCCACCAGCATGTCGGGTGTGTAGGCGTGGTCCACGTGCTCGACGATCTGCTCGATGATCGGGCCTTCGTCGAGATCCGCCGTGACGAAGTGCGCCGTTGCGCCGATCACCTTCACGCCCCGGTCGTACGCCTGGTGATACGGCTTGGCGCCCTTGAAACCCGGCAGGAACGAATGGTGGATGTTGATCGCGCGGCCGCGCAGCTTGCCGCAGAGGTCGTCCGACAGAATCTGCATGTAGCGTGCGAGCACGACCAGGTCGGTCTTCGTCGAATCGATGAGCTCGATCAGCTTGCGTTCCTGCTCCGGCTTCGTCTGCGCCGTGACCGGCAGGTGGAAGAACGGAATGCGGTTGTGGGCGGCCACCGGCTGCAACGTGACGTGGTTCGACACGATGGCCGTGATGTCCATCGCCAGTTCGCCGATCCGGTGGCGATACAGCAGGTCCTCGAGGCAGTGGTCGTAGTTCGAGACCATGATCAGGACGCGTGTCCGGACGCCCGAGTCGTGGATGTTCCACTCCATCTGCTCGGCATCGGCGATTTCCTGGAACTGCTGGCGCAGGCCGGCGAGGTCCACCTTGTCGCCCCGCACGGCGCAGAACGTGATGCGCACGAAGAACCGCTGCGAGATCGTGTCGTCGAACTGCTGCATTTCGACGATGTAGAAGCGCCGCGAGGCGAGGAACGTGGTCACCCGCGCGGTCGTGCCCATGCGGCTGGCGCAGGTAGCAGTCAGCACGAAGGGGTGGTCGGTGTCGAAACTCATGCAGTTCTCCGCGGCCTGGTCGGGTCCGGTGGGTGCCCGGGGGGCGGAGATTGTCAGAATGCGACGATGCCGCGCAAGCACGAATCGTCGCACTGACAGGGTCTGCGCGAAGGGATTCATGATCGGTGGTAGAAAGCATGGACCTAGCGAATAAATAGATTCAACCGGGCGCCGCCGTGCACCGGTCGCAGCGGGCGGAGCACGCTCTTTACACTGCGCGGCAAATGTCGCATCGTGACAAGCCTATGTCGCCACAGCATCACCGGGAACGGCCCGTGATGCCTAGAATCGGCGCAGTCCCGGGGAGACACGTGATGTCCGATGACCAGACCGAAGCTTTCGATCTCAACAGCCTGAGCGACGCGGAACTCGTCGAGCAGGTCCACGACGATCTCTACAACGGTCTCAAGGATGAGGTCGTCGAAGCAACCAACCTCTTCCTCGGTCGCGGCTGGGGACCCGACAAGGTCCTGAACGACGCGCTGGTCGAAGGCATGCGCATCGTCGGCATCGACTTTCGCGACGGCATCCTGTTCGTCCCCGAAGTGCTGCTCGCGGCCAATGCCATGAAGGGCGGCATGGAGATCCTGCGGCCGCTGCTCGCCGAGACGGGCGCAGAGCCGATCGGCAAGGTCGTGATCGGCACCGTCAAAGGCGACATCCACGACATCGGCAAGAACCTGGTGTCGATGATGCTCGAAGGCGCCGGCTTCGAAGTGATCAACATCGGCATCAACAACCCGGTCGAGAAGTACCTGGCGGCGCTCGAAGAGCACCAGCCGGACATCCTCGGCATGTCGGCCCTGCTCACGACGACGATGCCCTACATGAAGGTCGTCATCGACACGCTGAAGCAGAAGGGCCTGCGCGACAAATACATCGTGCTGGTCGGCGGCGCCCCGCTCAACGAAGAGTTCGCGAAGGCCGTCGGCGCCGACGCCTATTGCCGCGACGCAGCCGTGGCCGTCGAGACCGCCAAGACACTGATCGCGGCGCGACGCTCGGCCATCGCTGCCGCGGCGCACTGACCGTGCGATGGACGGAGAGGCTCCCGTCCTGGTCATTGCGTGCGGCGCCCTCGCCCGCGAGATCGTCGCGCTCAAGACGCTGAATGGCTGGTCGGCACTGGACATCCAGTGCCTGCCGCCAGAGCTCCACAACCGGCCCGAACGCATTCCGGCAGCCGTCCGTGCAGCCATCGTGGCAGGGCGCGCGAAGTACGAGCGGATCTTCGTCGCCTACGCCGATTGTGGCACCGGCGGCCGGCTCGACGAAGTGCTGCAGGCCGAGCAGGTGGAACGCCTGCCGGGTGCCCACTGCTACGAGTTCTTCGCCACGTCGGCGGCGTTCGCGGCGATGGGCGCAGCAGAGCCCGGCACGTTCTACCTGACGGATTTCCTCGTGCGACATTTCGACAGGCTGGTCATCGCAGGACTCGGCATTGACCGGCACCCCGAACTGGCCAGCGAATACTTCCGCAACTACCGCAAGCTCACGTACCTGGTGCAGGCGGTGGATCCGGCGCTTGCCGACGCCGCTCGTGCTGCCGCGCAGCGACTGGGTCTCGAGTACGAAGAACGTTTCACGGGTTACGGCGACCTCGCCGCCAGCCTCGCGTCCGTGGCGTCCCGCCGCGAACATCCGGTGTCCTGGGAGAAGACTGCATGGCGTCGTTGATCGTGATCTCGTGGCGTGACGTTCCGGCGCAGGTCGTGGTGAAGCGCGGCCGGGAGACGGCCAAGGTGCAGCTGTCGCAGCGCTTCCAGGAAGCCGTCGACCGCGCCGCCATGCGCGCAGGCCGCGGCAGTTCCGACGCGTACCTCGAAGACTGGCGCCGCGCTCCGCCCCAGCCCTGCGGCGACGAACTGCAGGCCGCGGCACGGGCCGCCGCCGAAGCGATCGAGGCGCGTTACACCGACGAGGACCTCGAACGCCTGATCCGCGCGAAGGGCATCGACGTCAACCTCCCCGACCCGTTCAAGCCCGCGTCCGAAGGCGGCGTGGCCTGATGTACACGGTCCGTCTCTGGTCGGTCCGCCACGCCCGTGGCCTCTCCCGGTTCTACAGCGGGTTCGAGGGCCTGCTGGACCGGCTGCATCCTCTGTTCCAGCGCATCGGCTACCAGCGGCTCGAGCGACCCGTCGCGGCCGTGGAGCGGCAGGTGAAGGGCCTGCTGTTCGACTGCAACATGTGCGGCCGCTGCGTGCTGAGTTCCACTGGCATGTCCTGTCCGATGAACTGCCCGAAGCAACTGCGCAACGGGCCTTGCGGCGGCGTGCGCGCCAATGGCAACTGCGAGGTCAAGCCCGAGATGCGCTGCGTCTGGGTCGAAGCCTGGCGCGGTGCCGAGCGCATTCCGGGCGGGCTCAACGCGATCCAGCAGCTGCAGCCGCCGGTGGACCGTCGACTCGAGGGCACCTCGGCGTGGCTGCGCGTCGTGCGTGAAAAGCACGGGGGCCAGGCATGAAGTTCGAGGACGAACCGGTACCGGGGTATCCGCTGCCGATCCTGCCGGGCCACACCTCGCCGGGCCGCTTCGAGCGCGTGCTGCGCGCGGGGGCTCTCGCCGTTACAGCGGAGCTGGCGCCGCCGGACTCGGCTGACCCCGAAGAAGTCTACAAGCGCGCGCGCGTCTTCGACGGCTACGTCGACGCGATCAATGCGACCGACGGCAGCGGCGCCAACTGCCACATGTCGAGCCTTGCCGTCTGCGCGCTGCTGACGCGAGTCGGCTACGCGCCGGTCATGCAGATTTCCTGCCGCGACAAGAACCGCATCGCGATCCAGGGCGACATCCTGGGCGGCGCGGCGATGGGCGTTTGCAACATGCTGTGCCTGTCCGGCGACGGCGTGCAGGCGGGCGACCACCCGCAGGCCCGGCCGGTGTTCGACCTCGACTGCATGAGCCTGCTGCAGATCGCC
>JBAVJR010000578.1:0-3554 GCA_049687855.1 Steroidobacteraceae bacterium
CCTGCGGCAGTCGGGCATCCGCTTCGAGCTGCGCGGCGTCGCGCAGTCCAGCACGCGCGTCTCCTCGTTCATGCGCAACATCGATGCGTCGCAGTGGCTCGCCGACCCGACCCTGCAGATCGTCGAGTCCCGCGCCAAGGACTCGACCGGCGGTGCGTCGTTCACGCTGTTCGCGAATCAGCGGCGGCAGGCCTCGGCCGAAGACGACTCGGTCGAAGCGCCCACCGGCAAGGCCAAGAAGAAGGCGGCCGCCAAATGAACCAGTTGCAGGCACTGTTCGAACAGCTGCGCAACCTCGACCCGAACGATCCGGGCCGCTGGCCGCTCGGCGTCCGCATCGCCACGGTCGTGCTGTTGTTCCTCGTCGCCGCGGCTGGCGGTTACTACTTCCTCGTCTGGAAGAGCAAGCGCCCGTTGCTGCTCGAGGCACGGGCGACGGAAGGCCAGCTGCTGGAATCGCTGACCACCAAGGCCAGGCGGGCCGCGAACCTGGATGCCTACCGCGTCCAGCTCGCTGAAATGGAGAAATCCTTCGGCACGATGCTGCGGCAGCTGCCGAACAAGACCGAGGTGCCGAACCTGCTGGTCGACATCTCGCAGACCGGCCTCGCGGCGGGCCTCGAGGAGAAGCTGTTCCAGCCGCAGGGCGAGAACAAGAAGGACTTCTACGCCGAGCTCCCGATCAGCATCCGCCTGACGGGCGGTTATCACGAGATGGGCAAGTTCGCGAGCGGCATCGCTGCGTTGCCCCGCATCGTGACGCTGCACGATATCGAGATCACGCCGACCGCCGGCAAGGGCGTCACGGAACCGTCCGAGCTGACCTTCAACGTCACCGCGAAGACCTATCGCTACCTCGACGACGAGGAGCAGGCCGCGGCAGAGCCGTCGGACAATGACAAGGGCAAGGGTAAGGCCAAGAAGGACCGCAAGGGCAAGAAGAAGCCCGCTGCGGGCGAGGCATGACCATGAGCACGACAGTGAAGACACGGTCGTCCGCCGCCCGGCTCGCGCTGCTCGCGTCGTCGATCGCACTGCTGCTCGCGGGCTGCGGCAACGACCTCGACGATCTGCAGGCCAGGGTCGACGAGATCAAGAACGCCCCGGGCAGCGGCGTCGAGTCGCTGCCCGAGGTGAAACCGTACGAAACGTTCAATTACGCCGCGGCCAATCAGCGCTCGCCGTTCGAGCCGGGCATTTCCGCCCTGGCGAACGCGCCGAACGCGATCCGACCGGACCAGAACCGGCCGCGCGAGTTCCTCGAGCAGTTCTCGCTCGACACGCTGCGCATGGTCGGCACCGTGAAACTTAAGGGTAAGCTGTTCGGCCTGGTCCAGACCAGGGACGGACTGGTGCACCGGGTGCTGCCTGGCAACCACCTGGGACAGAGCGATGGCCGCATCACGGCCATCGAGGAAGGCAAGATCTCGCTCACCGAGATCGTTCCTGACGGCATGGGTGGCTTCATCGAGCGCCCCGCCGCACTTGCGCTGAGCGAATGATCTGCAAGGAGATCCGAGAATGACCGCTGCATCGTCGCACGTGAACCATCGCCGCCCGGAGGCTGGCCGCCTGCATCGGCCCTTCCGCGCCGCGGCGCTCGTCGCGTTGGCCGGGGCACTCGCATTTGCCGCGCAGGCCGCGCTTGCGCAGGCGCCCACCCGGCTTACCAAGGTCGAGCTGCAGCCGCAGCCCGGCAACCAGCTCGAGGTGAAGCTCGTGCTGGATGGCCCGGCGCCGCAGCCGGTCGCCTTCACCATCGACAACCCGGCGCGTCTCGCCGTCGACCTGCCGGGCACGTCGGTTGCGCTCGAATCGCGCCGCATCGACGTGAAGTCCGGTGGCGTCGACTCGATTGTCGCGGCCGAAGCCTCGGGCCGCACGCGCGTCGTCTTCAACCTCGACTCCCTGCAGCCGTATTCGACGCGGACGGAAGGCAACAACGTCTTCGTCTCGCTCGGACGCGCGGTCGGCGACAACGCCATGGCCGCAACGGTCAGCACCGCGCCGACCGCGGCGGCGGCCCCGGGGACGTTCGCGATCGACAAGGTCGATTTCCGTCGCGGCGCCGACGGTGCCGGCCGCATCATGGTCCGCACCAGCGATCCGCGCGTGCAGGCCAGCGTCAGGCAGGAAGGCGGCCGCACGGTCGTGGATTTTCCGCGCACCAGCGTGGCGCCCGAAGCCGCGCGTCGCTACGACGTCGTCGATTTCGCCACTCCGGTCAGCTCGTTCGACGTGGTCAGCACGCCGAACGGCGCCCGCATCGTCGTGAACGCCACGGGCGATTACGAGCAACTCGGCTACCAGAGCGATCGTGATTACGTGCTCGAACTGCGCCAGCGGACGAAGTCGGCTGCAGCTGCCGATCCGTCCAAGAAGGAATACCGCGGTGAGCGACTGACGCTCAACTTCCAGGACATCGAGACCCGCGCCGTGCTGCAGCTGCTCGCCGAGACCAGCGGCCAGAACATCGTGGTCAGCGACACCGTCCAGGGCAACGTCACGCTGCGCCTGCAGAACGTGCCGTGGGACCAGGCGCTCGACATCGTCATGCGCACGAAGGGCCTCGACAAGCGCCAGGAAGGCAACGTGATCTACGTCGCCCCGGCCGAGGAACTCGCCGCGCGCGAGAAGCAGATGCTCGAGTCGCAGAAATCGCTCACCGAGCTGTCGCCGGTGCGCACGGAATACCTGCAGGTCAACTACGCCAAGGCGTCGGACCTCGCCTCGCTGATCAAGTCGCAGGGCAAGGGCTCGCTGCTCTCCGAGCGCGGCAGCCTCGCGATCGACGAGCGCACCAACACGCTGCTGCTGCAGGACACGGCGGACCGCCTGGCCGACATCCGCCGGCTGGTGCAGACGCTCGACATTCCGGTGAAGCAGGTGCTGATCGAAGCCCGCATCGTCATCGTCAGCGACGACTTCAGCCGCGAGCTGGGCGTGCGTTTCGGCGGTGCGTTCGTCGGCAATTACGGCAGCAACGACGGCCTGATGTACGTCAGCAACAGCGGCCTGAACTCCGCTTCTGGCGACCGAGGCCCGATCATTTCGCCGAACGGCCCGGGTGGCGTTGGCATCGACGGCAACGCAGTTGCCACGGGGATCGATCGCTACATGGTCAACCTGCCGGTCGCCAACCCGGCCGGCCGCCTGGCCATGACGCTGCTCGACTCCGACTACGTGGTCGACCTCGAGATCACGGCCGCGCAGCGCGAAGGCCGCGGTGAAGTGGTCTCCGCCCCGCGTGTCATCACCGCCAACGGCAAGGAAGCGGTGATCGAGCAGGGCACCGAGATCCCGTACCAGGAATCGGCTTCGAGCGGCGCCACGACGACGCAGTTCAAGAAGGCCGTCCTGTCGCTCAAGGTCACCCCGCAGATCACGCCGGACGACCGCGTGATCCTGGACCTGACCGTGTCTAAGGACAGCGTCGGCCAGGTCCTGCCGAGCGCGACCGGCGGCAACGTGCCGAGCATCGATACGCGCGAGATCACGACCCAGGTGCTCGTCAACGACGGCCAGACGGTCGTCCTCGGCGGCATCCTCGAGAC
>JBAVJR010000579.1:0-1727 GCA_049687855.1 Steroidobacteraceae bacterium
CGACCCGGACCCGATGCAAGGTCTTGCCTGACTTGGACAGCGGCGCGATGTACGCCGGCATGCCGTCGGCCTCGAGGTCGTTGACGAGCTTGCGGGCCGTCGTTTCGGAACCGAACGCCCCCACCTGCACCGCGAACGAGCCTTTGGCCGGAGCGGCGGGCTGCTCCGCCGGTTCGATCGGGGCGGGCCTGGCCGCGGGTTCCCGCGCTGGCGGCGGCGCTTCCTGCTTGGCCGCAGGCCGGTCCTCAGGCGTCGAGGCCGTTGGCGCCTCGGTCACCGGCGCGGACGAATCGGCGGGCGGTAACGCTGGAGCAGGGGCTGGTACCGGCACGGTGTCCGGACGGGGCTCGAGCTTCGCGCCCTCCGCCACCGCCCCGCCGAGGTCGATGGTGACGGTGCGAGTGTTCTTCGCGCCGCCTGCCGTCGTTCCGCCCGCTGCGGAATCCTTCGGGCCCGAGAGCAGTTCGGGCACCAGCGCGACCGCCAGCAACACGAGGATGCTGGCTCCGATCAGCCTCGCCTTCAGTGGTTCTTCCATCGCGCGAGGATTATAGGGGAATGCGCAAGGCCGCGAGCGCCGGACCGACGGTGTGGAAGGAACCGAACACGACGATACGATCGCCCGCCCGCGCAGCCCCGGCGGCTCGTTGCATCGCCTCGGGCACCGTGCCTGCCGGCTGCAGGTGGACGCCCGCGACGCCTGCCCTGCGGCTGAGTTCGTCGGCGTCGATCGCCCGCGGGCCTTCCGGCGTGGACGCAAACCAGTGGTCGATGGACCCGCGCAGGGCACCGATGACGCCGGGCACATCCTTGTCGCCGAGCATGCCGCAGACGGCGAGTGTGCGGCCCGTCACCGGCAACGCATGCAGGTTGGCCGCCAGCGTCGCCGCTGCAGCCGGGTTGTGGGCCACATCGAGCACCCACTCGAAGCCGCGTGCATCGGGCACGCGCTGGAAACGTCCGGGCAACCGCGCGGACTGCAGGCCCCGGACGATCGCCTCGCGCGACAACGGCAGGCGGTTCCGCAACTGATGCAGCGCCATCAGCGCCGTCGCGGCGTTAGCGACCTGGATCGGACCCGGCAACGATGGCAACGGCAGTGCGGCCAGTTCCACACGACTGCCGACGGTGAAGTCCCAACCGGCCGCTCCGACCGCGCGGCCGTCGAAGTCGGTGCCCCGCACCTCGAGCGGCGCGCCGATCTCGCGCGCGCGTACACGCACGGACTGCGGCGGCTCGGGCGTGCCGAACACGGCCGGCCGCCCCGCACGGAAAATGCCGGCCTTTTCCCGACCAATGGCCTCTTCGTCGGGGCCCAGCCAGTCCATGTGGTCGAGACCGATCGAGACCACGACGGCCACGTCGGGATCGACGACGTTGACGGAGTCGAGTCGGCCGCCGAGACCGACTTCGAGCAGGACGACGTCGGGCCCCGCGGTCTCGAAGATCAGCAGTGCCGCGAGCGTGTTGAACTCGAAGAACGTGAGCGAGTCGGGCCCGAGCGCGTCGGCCGCGCGCTCGAAGGCCGCAATGAGCGAGGCCTCGGACACCATCTCCCCGCCGATGCGGATGCGCTCGCGATAATCGAGCAGGTGCGGCGAGGTAAAGGTGGCGACGCGATAGCCCTGCGCACGCAGTACCGCATCGAGCAGCGCGACGCAGGAACCCTTGCCGTTGGTGCCGCCCACCGTGATGACGGGCGCGCGTGGCCTCACCCAGCCGGTGCG
>JBAVJR010000580.1:0-3125 GCA_049687855.1 Steroidobacteraceae bacterium
TCGCACATCATGATGACCTTCAGCCCGTCCACGCCGCGCTTGAGGCCGTTCGCCTCCAGCAGCTTCACGACCTGCTCGGCCTCCTGCAGCGTGCGCACGAACGGCACCATCACCCAGACGTTCTTCAGGCCCATCTCGGCGCGCACGCGCCGCAGCGCGCGACACTCGAGTTCGAAGCATGGGCGGAAGCTCTCGTCGACATAGCGCGCCGCGCCGCGGAACCCGAGCATCGGGTTTTCCTCGACCGGCTCGTACTTGCGGCCGCCGATGAGGTTGGCGTACTCGTTCGACTTGAAGTCCGAGAGGCGCACGATCACGGGCTCGGGCGCGAACGCAGCGGCGATCGTGCCGATGCCCTCGCAGAGCTTCTCGACGTAGAACCCGACCGGGTCGGAGTAGCCGGCCATCTGGCGCCGGATCGTGTCGCGCAGGTCGGGCTCGAGCGAATCGAATTCGAGCAGCGCTTTCGGGTGCACGCCGATCATGCGGTTGATGATGAACTCGAGCCGCGCGAGGCCGACGCCCTTGTTCGGGATCGCGGCGAAGTCGAACGCGCGGTCCGGGTTGCCGACGTTCATCATGATCTTGACCGGCAGGCTCGGCAGCGAGTCGAGCTCGATCTGCGACTGGCTGAACTCGAGCTGGCCGTCGTAGATGTACCCCGTGTCGCCTTCGGCGCACGAGACGGTGACGGGCTGGCCTTCCTTGATCTTCCTGGTCGCGTCGCCGCAGCCGACCACGGCAGGGATTCCCAGTTCGCGCGCGATGATCGCGGCGTGACACGTGCGGCCGCCACGGTTCGTGACGATCGCCGACGCGCGCTTCATCACCGGCTCCCAGTCCGGGTCGGTCATGTCGGCGACGAGCACGTCGCCGGTCTCGACGCGCGCCATCTCGCGAATGTCGCGGATGACGCGGGCCGGGCCGGCGCCGATGCGCTGGCCAATGCTGCGGCCCGTCGCGAGCACCGGTCCCTTCTGCTGCAGGGTGTAGCGCTGGATCGTGCGGCCGGCGCGGCTCTGGACCGTCTCGGGCCGGGCCTGCAGCACGTAGATCTTGCCGGTGTCGCCGTCCTTGCCCCACTCGATGTCCATCGGGCAGCCGTAATGATCTTCGATGATCAGCGCCTGTTTCGAAAGTTCGATCAGGTCTGCGTCGCTGATGCAGAAGCGCATGCGATCCGCTTCGGGGACGTCCACGGTGAGCACGCGCAGCTCGGCCTGGGCCGCCGGCGCGTAGATCATCTTGATCGCCTTCGCGCCGAGCGTGCGCCGCAGGATCGGGTGGTGGCCGTCGCGCAGCGCCGGCTTGTACACGTAGAACTCGTCCGGGTTCACGGCACCCTGCACCACGGTTTCGCCGAGGCCGTAGGACGCGGTGATGAACACCACGTCGCGGAAGCCCGAGTCGGTGTCGAGCGTGAACATGACTCCGCTCGCGCCGGTGTCGCTGCGGACCATGTACTGGATTCCGGCTGACAGCGCGACCAGCGAGTGATCGAAACCCTGGTGCACACGGTAGGAGATCGCGCGGTCGTTGAACAGCGACGCGAAGACTTCGTGCACGGCCTTGACGACGTTGTCGGCGCCGCGCACGTTGAGGAAGGTTTCCTGCTGGCCGGCGAATGACGCTTCCGGCAGGTCCTCCGCCGTGGCTGACGAGCGCACCGCGACCGCGACATCGGCGCGGCCTGCGCACATGCGGGTGTAATCGTCGACAATCTGCTGCTGCAGTTGCGGCGGGAACGGCGTGGAGAGGATCCAGTCGCGGATGCGAGCGCCCGTCTCGGCGAGCCTGGCGACGTCGTCGACGTCGAGCGCATCGAGTTCCTGCTTGATGCGGGCAGCGAGGCCCTGGTGCGAGAGGAATTCGCGGTAGGCGTCGGCGGTGGTCGCGAAACCGTCCGGCACGCTGACGCCCAGCTGCGCCAGGTTGGAGATCATTTCGCCGAGGGAGGAATTCTTGCCGCCGACTGCTGCCACGTCGTGGCGGCCGAGGCTGGAAAAGGGCAGGGTGTAAGGACGCACGGGCGACCCCTTGCTAGGTCAGCGGACTAGGTGAAACACTGCGCAGAACTCTGTGCCCTGGGGACCGCCGTGCCGATGAGTCGCCGAACGGTATTTTTCGTATCTGACCAGACCGGCGTGACAGCCGAGACGATGGGGCACAGCCTGCTCACGCAATTCGAGGGCCAGGAATTCAGGCAGGTGACTCTGCCATTTATAGCCAGCATTGACAAGGCAGAGGAAGCCGTAAGAAAGATCAACGCGACGGGTCAGGAAGATGGCTGGCGGCCTATCGTCTTCAGCACCCTGGTGAAGGAAGACCTGCGCCGCGTCGTCAAGGCCAGCAACGGGCTGTTCCTCGATTTCTTCGACGCATTCCTCGGTCCACTCGAGGGCGAACTGATGGTCAAGTCGAGCGAGCGTGCCGGTCGCGCGCACGGCATCGCGGACCAACTCGTCTACAGCACGCGCATCGAGGCCACCAACTTCGCGCTGGCGGCGGATGACGGCGCGATCACGGCCGACTACGAGCGCGCCGACGTGATCCTCATCGGCGTGTCGCGCTCGGGCAAGACCCCGACGTGCATCTACATGGCGATGCAGTACGGCGTGTTCGCGGCCAATTATCCCTTCACCGAGGACGACTTCGACGGGAAGCAGTTGCCCGCATCGGTGCGCGGCCACACACCCAAGCTCTTCGGGCTCACGATCGCGCCGCTGCGGCTGCAGCAGATCCGCAACGAGCGCCGGCCCGGCAGCCGTTATGCCTCGATCTCGCAGTGCGAGTTCGAGGTGCGCAGCGCCGAAAACCTGTTCCACCGTCACGGCATCCCCGCGATCGATACGACGGAGTGCTCGATCGAGGAGATCGCGAGCCGTATCATCGATCGCAAGGGAATCGAGCGTCGCCTGCGGCCGTGAAGCGCGCAGGGCCACGCGCATTGCCGTGAACAGAGCGTGGCGGCCAGTCCCGGGGTTCTCCCGGCAAGCCGTATCGCCCGCCGCAGCCCGAGCGTAGCTGCGAGGCGTTCACGGTCTTTCCGACCAGCCGTTGGCACCATTTGCCGAGCAGCCGTTCGGGCAAGGTTCGCCGTGAATCGTGCGGCTCCTCCGCGCGAT
>JBAVJR010000581.1:0-3932 GCA_049687855.1 Steroidobacteraceae bacterium
GCAAGCTCGGCGTATTCGAGCGGCTCGCGCTCGAGCGGATCGTCCAGCTGGCGCAAGGCCTCGCCGAGGGGCGAGTCGCCGAGTTCGCGCAGCCATGGGTAGTGTTCTATCGTCGAAGCCGGCAACACCGTCTGCGCGAACACGATGCGGTCGCCGTCCGAACAGAACTCGACCTCACGCAGCAGGCAGGTTGCGTCATCGACCTGCAACCGCTCGCGCAGCGACGTCGGGAGATCGGACTCGCGCAACCCGCCGAGTCGTCGAAACTCCATCGCCGGACCGCACAACGCACGGACGCGCGCGGTGAGCATCCCCGGCTCGGCCAGCCAGGACAGAAGGTCGTGCGGCACGCGCGCCGAGACGGCGGCGAGGGGCAACCAGTGCGAGGGGTTGGCCAAGAGCCTGCCGCGCGTCAGAACTGGTCGGCGGTCAACGCCATGATCGAGCTGCTGCCCGCGCGCACGGCCACGCCGTAGGCCAGCGCACGCGGCAGCACGTGTTCCGCATAGAACCTGGCCAGCAGCACCTGCGTGCGCAGGAAGACCGGGTCGGTGGCATCGGCCTCGAGCCTGGCGGTCGCGACCAGCGCGCCGCGCGCCAGCTGCCAGCCGCCGATGACGGTGCCCATCAACATCAGGTAGTTGAATGCCGCGGAGCTCACGAGTTCCGGGTCCTTGCGCTCGCCGGCGAGCAGGTGCGACGAGCACAGCACGAGTTCGTCGAGTCCTTTCGCAAGCCACAGGCGGACGCTCGCCAGGTCCTGGCCCGCGTTCGCGAGCGGCGCGTCGACGAGACGCATCTCCGACACGAGCGCGGAGACGGCAGCGCCGCCGTCGCGCATCAGCTTGCGGCCGACGAGGTCGATCGCCTGGATTGCATTGGTGCCTTCGTAGATCGAAGCGATGCGCGCGTCGCGATAGAATTGCGCAACGCCGGTTTCCTCGACGTAACCCATGCCGCCGTGCACCTGGATGCCGAGTGCCGTGACGTCCTGCCCGATTTCCGACGAGAACGCCTTGGCAATCGGCGTCATCAGGTCGCCGCGCGCAAGCCAGGATGCCGACGTCTCCGGCGTGTCGCCGTAGTTGCCGCGATCGAGGCACGCTGCCGTGTAGTAGCAGATTGCCCGGCATGCCTGCGTGAGCGAACGCATCAGCAGCAGCGTGCGACGGATGTCCGGATGCCTGATGATCGCGACGCGCCCCTTTTCGCCCGGAGCGCGACCCTGCACGCGATCGCGCGCGTACTTGACGGACGCCTGGTACGAGCGGTCCGCGAGACCCACGCCCTGCGCACCGACGCCCAGGCGCATGTAGTTCATCATCGTGAACATGGCGGCGAGGCCTTCGTTCTGCACGCCGACCAGGTAACCCTGCGCGCCGCCACCGTCGCCGAACGCCATCACGCAGGTCGGGCTCGCGTGGATGCCGAGCTTGTGCTCGACCGACACCGGGAACACGTCGTTGCGCTCGCCCGGCGTGCCGTCGGCATTCAGCTTGTACTTCGGGACGAGGAACAGCGAGATGCCCTTGGTACCCTGCGGCGCCCCCGGCAGCCTCGCCAGCACCAGGTGCACGATGTTCGGCGTCATGGGGTGGTCGCCCCAGGTGATGTAGATCTTGCGTCCGGTCAGCAGGTAGCTGCCGTCGGCCTGCGGTTCCGCACGAGTCGTGAGCGCGGCCAGATCCGAGCCCGCCTGCGGCTCGGTGAGGCACATCGTGCCGGTCCATTCACCCGAGACGAGCTTGCCGAGGTACTGCGACTTGAGCGCCTCGGAACCGTGGCGATCGAGCGCGAGGAGCGCGCCCTGCGAAAGTTCGGAGCACAGGGCAAAGGCCGCGTTGGCGCCCGACCACATCTCATCGCAAGCGACCGAGATCGTCTTGGGCAGGCCTTGCCCGCCGAAGTCGGGATTCGCGGCGATGCCCGGCCAGCCGCCTGCAATGAACCTGGCATAAGCGTCGGTGAATTCGGGCGGAACCTGCACCGCCCGGTCCACCACCTGCGCGCCCTTGCGATCACCGAGCCAGTTGGTCGGCGCGAGCACGCCGCCCGCAAAGCGCCCGGCCTCCTCGAGCACGGCTTCGACCGTATCCGCGTCGACCGCCGCATACGCCTGCAGCGCCGCGACGTGCTTGAAATCGGCCAGGTGCTCGATCGTGAAACGCATCTGCTGCAGGGGGGCGCTGTAATCGGGCATGGTCGGCTCCGGCGGGGACGTTTGTGCTGTGCAACAATTCATTCTGCCCTGCCCGGGCGGGTCGTGCCATGCCAGCCCGGCCCACGCGGGTACAATCGCCTGCAGCCCGCGAGGTTCGGATGAGCATCTGGTTTCGACCCACGACGATCGAGCAGGTCCAGGCGACTTTCAGCGGCGTCCGCGACATCAACATGCACCTGGACATCAGGCTGACCGGGATCGGCGACGATTTCCTGCGCGGGTCGATTCCGGTGGATGAGCGCACTCGCCAGCCGTTCGGCCTGTTGCACGGCGGAGCCAGCGTCGTCCTGGCCGAGACGCTCGGCAGCGTCGCCAGCAACTTGTGTCTTGATACCAGCAAGTTCTACGCTGTTGGCCAGGAAATCAACGCAAATCACCTCCGTTCGGTGCGTTCCGGGCGGGTAACCGGGACGGCCCGGCCGGTGCATCTGGGTGGCCGTTCCCAGGTCTGGGACATCCAGCTGCAGGATGAAGCCGGACGACTGACCTGCGTTTCGCGACTGACCATGGCCGTAATCGCAGCGCCCGGTGGGGGCATGACGCTCGTCGGGACGGAGCAATGATGAAACACACCTGCGGCAGCGCCCTGGCGGCGATCCTCCTGGCTGCGGTCGCCGCGAGCGGCTGCGGCCTCAAAGGCTCGCTCGCCCTGCCGTCGAAGTCCGATCAGGTCGTCATCCGCGCGCCGGGCCAGGCCGCGCCAACGGAGGGCGAGTCGACGGCCGCACCACCTGCCGCAGCACCTGCGGAACCGGCCGGCGAAGCCCCGGCCAAGCCCAGGGATGAGCGCCTGCCGCCCCCTCCGCTGCCGGGCGGCAACTCGGGCACCAGTCACGGTGGTTGACGCACGCACACTGGTGCTCGTGGACGGCTCGTCGTATCTGTACCGGGCCTTCCACGCGCTGCCGCCGCTGACGAATTCGCGCGGGGAGCCGACGGGCGCCGTGCTCGGCGTGCTCAACATGCTGCTGCGCATGCAGCGCGAACAGAGCCCGGAGCTCGTGGCCGTGGTGTTCGACGCGCCGGGCAAGACGTTCCGCGACGACCTGTTCGCGGAGTACAAGTCGCACCGGCCGCCGATGCCGGACGACCTCCGCTCCCAGATCGAGCCGCTGATCGCAGCCGTGCAGGCGCTCGGCCTGCCGCTGTTGCGCATTTCCGGCGTCGAGGCGGACGACGTCATCGGCACGCTGGCACAGCGCGCCGTGGATTCGGGTATGCAGGTGCTGATCTCGACCGGCGACAAGGACATGGCGCAGCTGGTCAATGAGCGCGTCACGCTCGTCAACACCATGACGAACTCGTCGCTCGATCGGGCCGGCGTCAAGATCAAGTTCGACGTCTATCCCGAGCAGATCATCGATTACCTCGCACTCGTCGGCGACGCCTCGGACAACATTCCCGGCGTGCCGAAGGTCGGCCCGAAGACGGCGGCGAAGTGGCTGAACGAATACGGCACGCTCGACAACCTGCTCGCGAACCAGGACCGCATCGAAGGCAAGGTCGGCGAAAGCCTGCGCGCCTCGACGACGGATCTCGCGCTGTCGCGCGAACTGGCGAAGATCCGCTGCGACGTGCAGCTCGAGGTCGGCCCCGAGCAACTGCGCCGCCACGAACCGGACGCCGCGAAGCTGCGTGAACTCTACACGCGGCTCGAACTGCGCTCGCTGCTGAAGTCGCTGGACGCCGCCCCTTCCGCCCATTCCTCCCC
>JBAVJR010000582.1:0-2583 GCA_049687855.1 Steroidobacteraceae bacterium
CTGCAGCCGGTCGCCGGGCTTCACCAGGCGCGATGCCTTTATGCGATCGCCGTCCAGCTGCACGTGCCCGCCGTCGACGGCTTCCTGCGCGAGGCTGCGGGTCTTGAAAAACCGGGCGCACCAGAGCCATTTGTCGACTCGCAGCGAGCCAGCCGAGCCACCGCGGCCGCCGGGGCCGTCCTTTTCATCGTCGTCGCCATGCCGGCGCGGCGGATCGTTCCTGCGGGGTGCCACGACCCGATTATAAGGCCCTTATAATCCGTGCTCCGCAGCCGCAGGCACCCTACCCCATGGATCGTGGCTTTCTCGACCGACTGGCCGCCCAGACCGAAGACCTGAAGGGTGCCGGTCTCTTCAAGCCGGAGCGCGTGCTGACGTCACCGCAGCAACCCGTGGTCAGGCTCGCCGATGGCCGCGAACTGATCAACCTCTGCGCCAACAATTACCTCGCGCTCGCGAACCACCCGTCGATCCGCGAAGCCGCGCACCGCGCGCTCGACCGCTACGGGTACGGCATGGCCTCGGTGCGCTTCATCTGCGGCACGCAGGACGTGCACAAGGAACTCGAGGCACGCCTCAGTGCGTTCCTCGGCATGGACGACACGATCCTGTACTCGTCGTGCTTCGACGCGAACGGCGGCCTGTTCGAGACGCTGCTCGACGAGCAGGACGCGGTGATCAGCGACGCACTCAATCACGCGAGCATCATCGACGGCATCCGCCTGTGCAAGGCGCAGCGCCTGCGTTACGCGAACGACGACATGGACGAGCTCGAGACGCGCCTGAAGGAAGCGTCGGGGGCGCGAGTGAAGCTCATTGCGACCGACGGCGTGTTCTCGATGGACGGCGTCATCGCGCGCCTCAGGGAGATCTGCGACCTCGCCGACCGCTACGGCGCGCTGGTGATGGTGGATGACTCGCACGCGACCGGCTTCATCGGCCAGGGTGGCCGCGGCACGCCGGAGTTCCGCGACGTGATGGGCCGCATCGACATCCTCACGGGGACGCTGGGCAAGGCGCTCGGCGGCGCAGCCGGCGGTTATACGTCGGCGCGCAAGGAAATCGTCGGCTGGCTGCGCCAGCGTTCGCGCCCGTACCTGTTCTCGAACAGCATCCCGCCCGTGGTCGCGGCCTCGACGCTGCGCGTGCTCGACCTGGTCGAGGATGGCGACGAGCTGCGCGCGAACCTGCGGCGCAACACCGCGCATTTCCGCCGCCGCATGCACGAGGCGGGCTTCACCATCGTGCCGGGCGAGCACCCGATCGCGCCGGTGATGCTGGGCGACGCAAGCCTTGCCGCCAAGTTCGCCGAGAGACTGCTGGAACGCGGCGTCTACGTCATCGGGTTCTCGTACCCTGTCGTCCCCATGGGCAAGGCCCGCATCCGCACGCAGATGACCGCGGGTCACTCGTTGCAGCAGCTGGACCGGGCCATCGAGGGCTTCGTCGCCGTCGGCCGCGAACTGGGCGTCATCCGCTGATGCCCGGCCGGCGCATACACCGATCGAGGCGCGACCCGCGCCACTGGAGAGCCGCAGCATGAAGGCACTGGTCAAGGCAAAGGCCGAACCCGGCATCTGGATGGAAGAAATCCCCGAGCCCAGGGTCGGCCCCAACGACGTGCTGATCAAGGTCGGCAAGACCGCGATCTGCGGCACGGACATGCACATCTACCTCTGGGACCAGTGGGCGCAGAAGACGATCCCGGTGCCGATGGCCGTGGGCCACGAGTACGTCGGCAGGATCGTCGAACTGGGCAGCGAGGTCCAGGGCTTCAAGGTCGGCGATCGCGTGTCGGGCGAAGGCCACATCACCTGCGGCCACTGCCGCAACTGCCGCGCCGGGCGCCGCCACCTCTGCCGCAACACGGTCGGCGTCGGCGTGAACCGCCAGGGCTGCTTTGCCGAGTACCTCGTGATCCCCGCGTTCAACGCGTTCAAGCTCAGCGACGCGATCACGGACGACGTGGCGTCGATCCTCGATCCGTTCGGCAACGCGACGCACACGGCGCTCTCGTTCAACCTCGTCGGCGAGGACGTGCTGATCACGGGCGCGGGCCCGATCGGCATCATGGCCGTCGCGATCGCGCGTCACGTGGGCGCGCGCCACATCGTGATCACCGACGTCAACGACTACCGGCTCGATCTCGCGCGCAAGATGGGCGCGACGAAAGCCGTCAACGTCAGCCGCGACACGCTCGACCAGACGATGACGGACCTCGGCATGGTCGAAGGCTTCGACGTCGGCCTCGAGATGTCGGGCAACCCAGCCGCGTTCCGCGACCTGCTGCGCACGATGCACCACGGCGGCAGCGTCGCCCTGCTCGGCATCCCTCCCGGAGACACCGCCATCGACTGGAACCAGGTGATCTTCAAGGGCCTGGTGCTCAAGGGCGTCTACGGGCGCGAGATGTTCGAGACCTGGTACAAGATGTCGGCGATGCTGCAAAGCGGCCTCGACATCTCGCCTATCATCACGCACCGGCTGCCGATCGCGGAGTTCCGCGACGGCTTCGAGATCATGCGCAGCGGGCAGTCGGGCAAGGTGATCCTCGACTGGGCAGCGTGAGGAAGGGGTTAGGGG
>JBAVJR010000583.1:0-10509 GCA_049687855.1 Steroidobacteraceae bacterium
CAATACCTGCTGGGCACCCTGTACCTGGCCGGCCTCGGTGTCGGCGAGGATGCACAACGTGCGCGGGCTCTCTTCGAGGCCGCGGCAGCCAAAGGCGAGCCACGCGCGGCTTTTGCTCTCGCAGCGCTTGCAGCGCACGACTCGCCCGCCGACGAATCGGCGGCACGAACCTGGCTCGCAAAGGCCGCAGCGGCCGGGCACGCCGATGCGGCGCACCTGCTGCAGGCAGGCCAGCTGCCACTGCAAGTGGATCCGCGTGCCCTTGCAACCGAACCCGCGGTAACCTTGTCGATGACCATTGCGGCCGCACGCCGCGATGATGTCGACACGCTGGCCACGCTCTGGCCGCTATTGCCAAAGGCTGCAAGCGACGCGTTCCGACGCTCGGTGCTGCATCACGCGGCCGAGTCGGGCGCTGCGGAGTCGGTGCGCTGGTTGGCCGCGCACGGCGCCCCGGTCGATGCGATCGACGCGCAGGGAATCACGCCGTTGATGCTGGCTGCGACGGCCGAACGCGCGGACGCGCTGGACGTACTGCTGAATTCTAAAGCTCACGCTGCCGCGGTGGACGCGCTCGGGAACTCGGCTCTGTTCTATGCGGCACGCCGTGGTCGCGTCACACAGGCCGAGCACCTGGTCGCGGCGGGCCTCGATCCAAAGTTGCGCAACGCGGGTGGCTGGAGTGCCGTGGATTACTCGGTGCAATCAAAGCAGGACGTTGTCACCGGCTACCTCGTCCAGCAAGGCGCGCAACCGGCGCGCAGGCGCACGGCGCGCGCCGGTTCCGGCCCAAGGCCGGCTGGCCCAATTCTTCGCTCGTCGACAGGCGATGCGTACGCCGGATGGCCGGACGTGGTGCTCGCCGCAAGCCGCAGTGATCCGGCCATGCTGAAATCGGCGTTGGCCCTGGGCGGCGACCCGGACGCAACGACTTCCGCCGGCCAGCCAGCGTTGCATGTTGCCATCGCAGCGTCATCGCCCGCTACCGTCGGGGCACTGCTCGCTGCAGGCGCGTCGCCGGCGCGCCCGGATCGCGCGGGCCACTTGCCGCTTGGCGTAGCCGTGAGCCAGGGCCGCAAGGAAATCGTGCAGCTGCTGCTCGAGCGCGGCGCCAACCCGAACGAGCATGGCGCCAGCGACACCGCGCCTCTGACGACCGCCGTTCGCCGCGGTGATGCAGACATCGTGCAGATGCTGCTGGCGCACGGAGCGCAGGCCGACACCGGCAAGGACCATGAGGCGCCATTGATCCTCGCGACGCTGCGAGGCGATGCGGCCATGGTTGCCCTGTTGCTGCGATCGGGAGCAGGGCGTGAGACGACAGACGCCACTGGCCATACCGCGCTGTGGCACGCCGCGTGTCGTGACGACACCGCCCTGCTGTCGCTGCTCCTGGGTGCTGGAGCCAACGTGAATGCTGCGGCCGCCGACGGCATTACCCCGGTCGCTTGCGCCGCGGCGCGCGGCAACGACGCGGCGTTTGAAAAGCTGCTGCGTGCCGACGCCGACGTACGCGCACGCAGCCGCTCTGGCGACACTCCCCTGATGCTCGCGGCTCGCGGCAACCATGCCGTGATCGTGCGCAGGTTGGTCGCGCTGCGAGTCGGGCTGGATGCGCAGAATACTTTCGGCGACACCGCGCTGATTCTTGCGAGCCAGGCGGGCGCGAGCGACGTCGTCGACATGCTGCTGCAGGCGGGTGCGAAGAAGACGCTGCGTAACCGTGACGGCGTGGCGGCCGCCGATGCCGCCGCAGCACGCGGCTTCGACGCGGTCGCCGCACGAATTCGATCGAGTTAGCTCGCACGCTGCGGCGCCTCAAGGCCGGCGAGGACCTGGAACGGCCGCATCCGGCAAGCAGGAGACGCGCCGGTAGAGACGCGTCGCCTCGTTCAGGCTCGACTACGCCTGCACCTGGATCATGCGTGTCAGGTTCGCGGGGGTCGGCGCGGGCCAGCCGGCTTCCTTCGCGACGCGCATCATCGCCTGGTTGGTGTCGAAGTAGACCTGCCAGTAGTGGTCGGTGTGGCAGTAAGGACGCACCGCGATCACCGTGCCGAGCAGGTTGATGTCGAGCAGGCTCACCTCGGGCGCGGGTTGGGCGAGGACGTTCGGGATCTGCGCGACGGCCGCCTGGAAGCGTGCAATTGCATCGTTGTGATCCACGCCACCGGCCAGCTGTGCCGTGCGTTCGACACGACGGTGCGGCAGCGACGAGAAGTTCTGGATCGTGTCGCTGAAGATCTTGCCGTTGCCGATCAGCGTCAGCACGTTGTCGGGCGTGACGATCGTCGTGCCGAAGAGGCCGAGTTCGTGCACGGTGCCCGTGACGCCGGCGATGCTGACGAAGTCACCCACCTTGAACGGACGCAGCACCAGCATGAACGCGCCGGCGGCGAAGTTGCCGAGCATGCCGCTCCAGGCCGCGCCGATCGCAATGCCCGCGCCGGCCAGCATCGCGGCAATGGAGGTCGTCTGGATGCCGAAGTACCCGAGGATGCCCAGGACCAGCGCGATGTTCAGCGCGACGGTGATGATCGAACCGAGGTAACGCGTGAGCGTCGGGTCGATCTCGTTGCGGTGCATCGTGGCCTGGACCAGGTGGATGACCCGGCCGATCAGCCAGCGGCCGACGAACCAGAATACGATGGCCGCCGCCACCTTGACGGCGAGTTCCGCCACGGTGGTGCGCAGGAAGGTTTCGACCGTTGCCATGTCCATTGCGAGCTCCCGAGTGTTCGATTTGTTCGTGCGTCCGAGCGCGGCAGTTTCGGGAGTAGGCAGCCGTCCGTCAATCGTCGCGTCCGCGCCGACACCGGGCCGGCGCGTCCGCTGGCTGCTATCGCGCGGGCAGGGAGCAGGCGCTCACCGGCCGGGTTGCAGGACGCCCGCCTGCAGGCTCAGACTCGCCAACTCGTGCCGGGCCAGCCTCCGGGCGACCAAAACTAACGTGAAGGGGAGCGGCGTGAAGACAAGCTCATTCGTATGCCTGGGCGTGGCCTGCGGGCTGGCTTTCGCGGCCAATGCGCAGCAGAAAGTCGTCGTGGGTTCGGACGCGTACGTCACTACGGCGGATCCGTCGAAGTTCCACAAGGCTGCCGGCTATTCGCCCTACGCGGGACGCCGCTACCCCGAACGCCCGCTCTTCGGCGACGAGCACGTGCACACGAGCTGGTCGGGCGATGCCGGCATGGGCGGCACGACGCTCGGCCCGGAAGAAGCGCTGCGTTTCGCACGCGGCGAGGAGGTCGTCTCCACGAGCGGCCAACCCGTGCGTCTATCGCGTCCGCTCGACTGGGTCGCGGTCACCGACCACTCGGACGGCATGGGCACGATCGCGATGATCCGCGACGGCAACGCGGAAATGATGACGGATCCGACGCTCAAGCGCTGGCACGACTTGATGGCGAAGGGCGGGGCGGATGCGCAGGCCGCGATGATGGAGCTCATCGCCGCGCAGACGCAGAAGAAGCTGCCGAAACTCATCATGGACCCGCGGTTTGCGAAGACCACGTGGGAGCGCAACAACGACTTCGCGGAAAAATACAACGAGCCGGGTCGCTTCACGGCGCTGATCGGCTACGAATGGACGTCGAACGCAGGCGGCGGCGACAACCTGCACCGCAACGTCATCTACCGCGACGGCAAGGCGAAGGCGGACCAGGTCCTGCCGATGACGACGTTCGTTTCCGAGAATCCGGAAGACCTGTGGACGTGGATGGAATCATGGGAGAAGACGACGGGCGGCCGGCTGCTCGCGATCCCGCACAACGGTAATCTCTCGAACGGGCGCATGTTCGAGTTGCAGACGTTCAATGGCGGGCCGATCACGAAGGAATGGGCCGAGCAGCGCGCGAAGTGGGAGCCTCTGTTCGAAGCGATCCAGTACAAGGGGCAGAGCGAGGCCCACCCGAGCCTCTCGCCCACCGACGAATTCACTGCCGGGTACGAACTCTGGGACCGCGGCAATCTGGTGCTGGCGCCGAAGAAGCCCGGCATGATCGCGCACGAGTACCTGCGCGAGGCACTGAAGAACGGCCTGCTGCTCGATCAGCAACTCGGTGCCAACGCGTTCAAGTACGGCATGGCCGCGGGCACGGACACGCACAACGCGCTGGTCGCGGCGGAAGAAGACAATTTCTACGGCAAGTTTGCCTCCAGCGAACCCAGTGCCGAGCGCGCCGCCGAGAACGCGATGAAGTTCGGCGATCGCGTCGTCAAGGGTTGGGAGCTGACGGCCGCGGGTTACACGGCCGTCTGGGCCACCGAGAACACGCGCGAAGCGATCTGGGACGCAATGAAGCGCAAGGAGACGTACGCGACCAGTGGCTCGCGCATGTGGTTGCGCTTCTTCGGCGGCTACGATTTCGTCGCAGCCGACACCACCACTCGCGCCCCCGCCATTGCTGGATACAAGAAGGGCGTGCCGATGGGTGGCGACCTGCCGAAGGCCGCCGCAGGCAGGGCGCCCACGTTCCTCGTCGCCGCGGCCCGCGATCCTTACGGCGGCAACCTCGACCGCGTGCAGGTCATCAAGGGCTGGGTCGACAAGGCGGGCCAGACGCACGAAAAGATCTTCGATGTCGCCTGGAGCAGTCCGGAAAAGCGCAAGGTCGGAGCGAGCGGCAAGCTGACGCCGGTCGGCAGCACGGTCGACGTTGCCACGGCTTCCTGGACCAACACGATTGGCACGCCCGAGTTGATTGCCGTGTGGAAGGATCCAGAGTTCGATCCTGCTGTTCGCGCCTTCTATTACGCGCGGGCGCTGGAGATTCCCACGCCGCGCTGGACGGCGTACGACGCGGCCTACTTCAAGATCAAAATGGATCCCAAGGTGCCGATGACCACCCAGGAACGCGCCTGGAGTTCGCCGATCTGGTACACGCCGTAGGCGCGCTTGGCCACGGAATCTGCCGGTATCGGATTGGGTCAGGCGGTCGTCCTGCTGGCGGCCGCTGTCATCGCGGTCCCGCTGTTCCGCAAGCTCGGCCTCGGCGCGGTGCTGGGGTACCTCACTGCCGGCTTGCTGATCGGGCCGTTCGGCCTGGCGTTCTTCCACGACCCGCAGGCGATCCTGCACGTCGCCGAACTCGGCGTCGTGCTGTTCCTGTTCCTGATCGGTCTCGAGATGCGGCCCACGAAACTGTGGGCGCTGCGCAAGGAGATCTTCGGACTCGGGCTGACGCAGGTGCTGGTCTGCGGCACGCTGCTGTCCGGCGTCGGTCTCGCCTTTGGCTGGTCGCCAGCCGTCGCAGTCATCGGCGCGATGGGATTCGTGCTGTCGTCGACGGCCGTGATCATGAAGATGCTCGATGAGCGCGGACAGACCGCGTCGCCCGCGGGCCAGCGCGCGGTCTCGATCCTGCTGCTCGAGGACCTGTCGATCATCCCGCTGCTGGCGCTGGTCGCGTTTCTCTCGCTCGCGCAGGGCACCGGCGTCGAATCGTCGCGACCTGCCTGGCTGTCGGTACTCATCGCGCTCGCGGCACTCGGCGCGCTGATTGCGGCCGGACGCTGGGCGCTGAACCCGATGTTCCGCATCGTGGCCGCGCTGGGCGGTCGCGAAGTCATGACCGCCGCCGCGCTGCTGGTCGTGCTCGGCGCCGCGTTGTTCATGCAGTGGGGCGGCTTGTCGATGGCCATGGGGGCGTTCATTGCGGGCGTGCTGCTCTCTGAGTCCACGTTCCGCCACCAGCTCGAAGCCGACATCGAGCCATTCCGCGGCATCCTGCTCGGGTTGTTCTTCCTTTCCGTCGGCATGTCGCTGAATCTCGGCGTCGTCGCGCAGGAGTGGCGCCTCGTCGCTGCCGGCGTCGTCGCATTCATGGCGGTCAAGGCGCTCGGCATCTACGGCGTCGCACGACTCTTCGGCGCCGACAACCGCGAGGCGGTGCAGCGCTCGGCGCTGTTCGCCCAGGGCGGCGAATTCGCCTTCGTGCTCTTTGCGGCGGCACTCACGGCAGGCGTGTTCGACACGCGCGCGGGCGCCGTGATGTCGGCGATCGTGATCCTGTCGATGGCGCTGACGCCGCTCGTGGTGCTGTTGCTGGATCGCTTCCTGCCGCGGCCGGCGGTCTCGATGCACGGCATCGAGGAGCCGCCGTGCCTCACGGGCCGCGTGCTGATCATCGGTTTCGGGCGGTTCGGGCAGGTCGTGAGCCAGCCGTTGCTCGCGCGCGACGTCGACATCTCGATCATCGACGCCGACGTCGACATGATCCGGGCGGCCGGCAATTTCGGCTTCAAGGTTTACTACGGCGATGGCACCCGGCTCGACGTCCTGCGCACCTCAGGCGCCGGCAAGGCCGACGCCATTCTTGTCTGCATCGACAAGCCGGAACTCGCCGACCGTATCGTCGAACTGGCGAAGCACGAGTTCCCGCAGGTGAAGCTGTTCGTGCGCTCGTTCGATCGCGGGCACACCCTGCGGCTCATCCAGGCCGGAGTCGACTACCAGGTGCGCGAGACGTTCGAATCGGCGATGACGTTCGGTGGGCACGTGCTGAAAGGGCTGGGCCATTCGCCGGAGGAAATCGCGGAGACCCTCGCGGACGTACGCCAGCGTGACGAGGACCGGCTCGGGCTGCAGCTGATCGGCGGCATCACCGCCGGACGTTCCTTGATGCGCAACAACCAGGCGACGCCGGAGCCGGCGCCGTTGACGCGGCCTAGGCACGAAGCGACGACGTTGAACGCGGAGGCTGCGCGGGTGATCGAGAAGGAAGGCAACCCGTCCTGACGCCGCTGGCCGGCGCTCAGTCGCGCGGCTCCCGCTCCTCTTCCTGCTTCGCTTTGAACGGGTAGGCACTCTGCGTCTCGCCCTTCTTCGGCGGGATCTTGAGCGACAGGATCATCGTGAGGGCCAGCACGACGACGGTGAACCCGAGCGACCACGACACCGGGATCTTGTAGATGTCCATCAGCAGCATCTTGGTGCCGATGAAGACGAGCACGATCGCGAGGCCATAGGAGAGCAGGTGGAAGCGCTCGTGCATGCCAGCCAGCATGAAATACATCGCGCGCAGGCCGAGAATCGCGAAAACGTTCGACGTCAGCACGATGAACGGGTCCATAGTGATCGCGAAGATGGCCGGGATCGAGTCCACCGCGAAGACGATGTCGACGATGCCGATGAGCAGGATGACCACGAACAAAGGCGTCGCCAGTTTCACGCCGTTCTGCACGGTGAAGAACTTCTCGCCGTCGTAGGTTGGCGAGATCTTCATGTGCCGGCGGATCCACTTGAGCGCTGGGTTCGCCTCGAGGTCGGGCTCCTGCCCCGTCGCCAGCCACATCTTCACGCCGGTAAAGACCAGGAACGCGCCGAAGAAGTACAGGATCCAGTGGAACTGCGCGATGAGCCACGCGCCGATCAAGATCATGATGGCGCGCAGCACGAGCGCGCCAAGGATGCCGAACATCAGCACGCGCTTCTGGTATTCGGTCGGTACCGCGAAGTAGGTGAACACGAGCAGGAACACGAAGATGTTGTCGACTGCGAGCGCCTTCTCGACCAGGTAGCCCGTCACGAACTCGAGAGCCTTCGCATCCGCGACCGGGTCGCCGTCGAGTCCACCGAGGTGCCACCAGAGCCACCCGACAAAGACGAACGACACCGCGACCCAGATCAGCGACCAGACGGCCGCTTCCTTCATCGTGACCTTGTGGGCCCCCTGCTTCTCCATCGCGAAGAAGTCGACGGCCAGCGCGACCAGCACGAAGGCCACGAACAGGGTCCACATCAACGGCGTGCCAGTGGTCATCATCGCGGTGCGTCCCTTTGGTTTCTTGCCAGGCGGTGGCCGGAGTACACGCCGAAAGCGGCGGCGCGACAAGTGTGTTCGCAACCCGCGGGACTTTGGATCCATGGGCGGAGCGCATGGTCACATGCGGCGGTTCGAATCAGAGTCGGGTATGACTGGTGGGCCGCGTACATTACGAAGCAGCAACCATTGCCAGGGAGCGCGCGTCTGAGGCGATAATGCCGGGCCCGACGGCTCACCCCGGGGGATCGCGGACACATGGCAGTCAATGGAGTCTTCAGGCTCGTCGCCAGGAATGCATCGAATGCCCACGCGCATGACCCTGCGCACCTGCGCCGTCCTGCTCACCCTGCTGATCGCCGGGTGCTCTTCGCTGGCGCCCCGGCCCGAACTGCCGTCACAGAATGCCGTGGCACTCGCGCAGGGCACCGCCCTCGACGAACTCATTGCCAACGCCGAGGTGGCGCACCCGGGGCAGTCCGGGTTTCGTCTGGTGCGCGAAGGACCCGAAGCGTTTGCCATTCGCGCGCGCACTGCGCTGGTAGCTGGGCGCAGTCTCGACGTGCAGACGTACATCTGGCACGACGACGCAACCGGCGCCTTCCTCGCTTTTCGTGCGCTTGAAGCCGCCGACCGTGGCGTGAAGGTAAGGTTGCTTGTCGACGACATGGACGCCCGCGGCAAGAACTACAAGTTCGCGGCGCTCGATGCGCACCCGAACATCGAAGTGCGCATGTTCAACCCATTCGGTTCGCGCACTGGAGCCCTGCGGTTCGCGTTCGAAGCCATGGGCAGCTTCAGCCGCATCAACCGGCGCATGCACAACAAGACGTGGATCGCCGACAACCGCATCGCCGTCGTCGGTGGCCGCAATCGGGGCGACGAATATTTCGGTGCGAGCAAGGAGGTCAACTTCGTCGACCTTGATTTCGCCATGGTGGGACCCGTGGTGCGCGATGCTTCCGCGTCGTTCGACCGGTACTGGAATTCCCAGGCCTCCTATCCCATGGCGTTGCTGGCGCCTGGCGACGTCACGGCCGAGGCACTCGCTGCATTGCGAAAGTCCGCCGCGTCGCGCAAGGTCGAGGCACCGAACCATCCCTTTGCGATCGAACTGCGCAACAGCGACGCGATTCAGCGGCTGGTGGCGGGCGACTGGCCGATGCACTGGACGTCGCAGTACCGTTTCGTTTCCGACGACCCCGCCAAGGCCGTCGGCAAGCGCAGTGGTCTCGGCGGGTCGGACGTGCTGGCCGTGCTTGCGCCAGCGCTGCAGCGCGCGACCAGGCTCATCACCGTCATCTCGCCGTATTTCGTTCCTGGCAAGGAAGGAACCCGCTACTTCGTCGACCAGGTCGCCAGGGGCACGGGTGTGCGCGTACTCACGAACTCGCTCGCGGCCAATGACGTCGCCATGGTCTACGGCGGCTACTCGAAGGCGCGGCCCGACCTGCTGGCCGGCGGCGTCAAGCTCTGGGAGTTGAAGCCCCTGCCGGGCACGGGCACGGTTACGGACTCGAAGCAGAGCATGTTCGGCTCGTCGGGAGCGAGCCTGCACACCAAGGCGCTCGCGGTCGATTCCACCGGGGTGTTCGTGGGCAGCTACAACCTCGATCCTCGTTCGACCTCGCTCAATTGCGAGCAGGGCGTGTTCGTGGATGAGCCCGTCATCGCCGCGCAAATCGAGACGCTGTTCGACGAGGAATCGGCCGGTGAGCGAGCGTGGTCGGTCACGCTCGACCACGGCAAGCTGCGCTGGACGGACGGCACGAACACTTACGACTCGTCTCCCGCAGCGTCCAGCGGCCAGAGGTTCCAGGCGTGGCTCGCGAAGGTGCTGCCGCTGGATTCCCAGCTCTAGAACGGCGCCGTCCGATGGCAATCTCGCGGCCCATGCGCGACCATGGCGGCCATGGACGAGCCAAGGGCACCCCTGTCTTTCGATTACCTCAGCATCCCCGAGATGCCGGCGGCCGTCTTCGTCGCGCCGCTCAGGAAGCCGGCGGGCCTGGGGGACGACTGGCTCGAGCCCGCACAGCGCAGCTACGGTCCGGATGAGCATCGGATCTGGGACGAGCTCTACCAGCGCCAGATCGGGCTGATGCCCGGGCATGCGTGCCGCGAGTTCATGCGCGGACTCGAACGTCTCGATCTCGGCCGCGGCGGCGTGCCGGATTTCAACGAGATGAGCGAGGAACTGCGGAGTCTCACGGGCTGGTCCGTCGTGCCCGTGCCGATGCTGATCCCGGACCACGTCTTCTACTACCACCTTGCCAATCGACGCTTCCCCGCCGGCAATTTCATCCGCTCACGGCAGCAGTTCGACTACATCCAGGAGCCCGATGTCTTCCACGACGTGTTCGGGCACGTGCCGCTGCTGACCGATCCGATCTTCGCGAGCTACATGGAAGCCTACGGACGCGCGGGCTGGAAAGCGCTCAAGTACAACCGGCTCAAGGCGCTGAGTGCCCTCTATTGGTACACGGTGGAGTTCGGCCTGATCCTCGAGGACGACCAGTTGCGAATCTACGGCGCGGGCATCCTCTCCGGGCCAACCGAGACGGTGTTCTCGGTCGAAGCGCAGTCGCCGAATCGCATCCACCTCAACGTCGATCGCGTCATGCGCACCGACTACACGATTTCCGACCTGCAGGCGACGTACTTCGTGATCGAGTCATTTCGCGAGTTGTTCCACCTGACGGAACAGCGCGGGTTCGAGCCGATCTACGAATCGCTTGCGCCGGCC
>JBAVJR010000584.1:0-2334 GCA_049687855.1 Steroidobacteraceae bacterium
AAGCAGCGGCGGACACGGCGCTCAGGCGCGGCAGGCTGGAGTCAAGGAGAGAACGCGCATGACCAACGCGCGGATACTCGTCGTCGACGACGAGAACGACATCCGGGAACTCGTACGGGACATCCTCTCGGAGGAGGGCTACACCGTCGAGACTGCGGGTAATGCCGCCGAGGCTCGCGCGGCATGCGCGCAGCAGGCGCCCGACCTCGTATTGCTCGACATCTGGATGCCCGACACCGACGGCATCAGCCTGTTGCGCGAGTGGCAGCAGTCACAGGTGCTGACGGCGCCAGTCGTCATGATGTCCGGCCACGGCACGGTCGAAACCGCCGTCGAAGCCACGCGGCTCGGCGCGATCGACTACGTCGAGAAGCCGCTCTCGCTGGCCAAGCTGCTGCGGACCGTGGCGCGCGCGCTGGAGGAGGGCAAGCGCCGGCAGCGAGCCACGCGGACGCTGGTGCCACCGCTGATTGCGCCGGTGGGCCGCAGCCGGCTGATGCGTGACCTGCGCGAGAAGGTGAAACAGATCGCGCCGCACGAGGCGCCGGTGCTGGTGCTCGGCGAGCCCGGGACGGGTCGCGAGGCCTTCGCCCGCTACATCCACGCGCTGAGTGCGCGCTCCGCCGGTCCGCTCGTCAACCTGTCCGCCGGGGCGGTCACCGAGGGCAACGCCGAGGACGTGCTGCTCGGGGTCGAAAATGCGAGCGGCGCGACCGCGGGCGTGCTCGAGCAGGCGCAGGGTGGCGTGCTGTTCATCAACGGCCTCGAAGACCTGCCGCAGGGTGCACAGCGGTTGCTGCTCGCCGTGCTCGAGTCGGGCACGTTCCAGCGCAAGGGCGGCCGCACCCCGCTGCGGTTCGACGTGCGCATCCTCTCGTCCGCGCAGCCCGGCTTCGAAACGCGGGGTCCGGTGCCGTTCCGGCTGGACCTGCTGTCGAACCTGAACGTGCTGACGCTGCGGGTTCCGCCGCTGCGCGAATACGCCGAGGACGTGCCGGAGCTGCTGCGCTATTACGTCGACCGCATGGTCGATGACGAACGGTTGCCGTTCCGTCGCTTCGGCGTCGCCGCACAGAACCGCCTGCGCAACTACCCTTGGCCCGGCAACATCCGCGAGCTCAAGAACCTGGTGCAGCGCCTGCTGATCCAGGGGGGCTCCGAAGAAATCCGTCTCGAGGAAATCGAGCGCGAGATTTCCTCGCAGTCGCCGGTCGACGAGCCGCTGGTCAAGCAGGACCTGCTGGCGTTGCCGTTGCGCGAAGCCCGCGAGCATTTCGAGCGCGCCTACCTCACGCAGCAGCTGCAGCTCTGCAATGGCAAGGTCGGCCAGCTCGCGAAGCGCGTGGGCATGGAGCGCACGCATCTGTACCGCAAGCTCCGTTCGCTGGGGGTGGATTTCCGCCAGGCGGACGACTGAAGAAGGGGTTAGGGGATAGGGGTTGGGGGTTAGTCGGAGGTTCGGTCCAACAGACCCATCAGCTACGGTCGATGCAGGGACCTTCTGTGGACGAGCATCTTCGCGCTGCTACCGAACCGAGTTTGTTCCTGGCTACGTCGTGATCGGATCGCTTCTCCGCACGGCCGACTGCCTGAACAAGCAGACATTCGCGTAGGCGAAAAATCGGCCACGAACGGACATTTGCAGTGGCAAGTGCGATAACGCCCAGCTCACGGTACGCCTGACTCTACTTCCCGAAGTACCGCCATGAACGCGACGGCCGCGGGCGCCGGGGTCCGATTGGCCAGCCGAATGATGCCGAAATTGGTCTTCAGCCATGGCAGTTCGAGCGGCAATGCCACCAACTTTCCGAGTGCAACCTCACCTGCGACCTGGGAGACGAGCGCTATACCGACTGCGTCGCTCTCCATGATGATCCGCCGCGCCAGGTCAAATGTCCCGACACGGATTTCAGGCGCGGCCACGGTTGTCGGCAGGCCGTACGGTGTTCGCGTGTTCCTCAAGTCGGTGAGTTGTGCCAATCGGGCCGGGAGGCTTGGAGCTACGAGTGGGTATCTGCGTACATCGTCTAACGTCGGAACACTTCCGTCGGCTAGACGATGACCCGTTCGGCAGAAAAACCTCGCCTGATGTATCGGAAGCGGTTCCACGATGAGCCGCGCGTCATCGACAGCGAGACTGATTTCGGCGATTGCCATGTCGATCTCGCCGAACAGAACGCGTCGAATAAGGGTGGGCCAGTCATCTACCGACACGTCCACGCGGACTCCTGGATGCGCTCGACTAAACCGACCAACCGCCGTGCCGACGGAAATATCCGCCGAGTACGGACCGGCGCCGATCCTCAAGAGCCCGACGTCGAGACCGAGCACCTG
>JBAVJR010000585.1:0-1932 GCA_049687855.1 Steroidobacteraceae bacterium
GTGGTGAACCACGCGCGTGGCGCGAGTGGCTGCTCGAGCCCGTCGGCGGGGCGGATCTCCTGGCGCGCTGGCCCGCCGGCCCCGCACTCGCACTGGAAAACGGGCTGACTGCGGCCGGACCCGGGTCCTGGTGTCTGGCGCAACCGGTGCACTTGGCGGCCGGCCTCGATCACCTGCGGCTCGCGCCGCTCGCCCAGGCGGCGCCCACCGAGGAGGAGGCCGGCGCATTCGGCGCACTCGTTGGTTCGCATTTCGGGACCGGCGAACTGACCGTTGCGGCGTTCGTCCACGGCGCATGGCTGCTGCGCTGTACTCGCTCCATCGACTGCTGGACGCAGCCGCCGGATGCCGTCGTGGGGCACGACGTGCACGACTTCATGCCGGCGGGCCGCGACGGCGCCTTGGTCCGCAGCCTGGCGAACGAGATCCAGATGCTGCTGCACGAGCATCCGGTCAACCAGCGCCGCGAGCGCGCCGGTCAGCTGCCCGTGAATGGCTGGTGGCTCTGGGGCTTTGGCGAGGCGACCGCACGCCCGCCGACCGCTGGCGTCGGTCGCTGGGATCTGCGCAGCGACGATCGCTGGCTGCGTGCAATCTGGCACGCGCTGGGCGGCGATGCAGGCGACGTCACCGCGGCCGGGAGCGATACGCTGTGCGGCGAGACGTTCATCGCCCTGACGCAGCCGCCCACCCGGCGGATCGAGGAATCGCTGCAGTACGTCGACACAGGCTTGCTTGCCATGCTGGCGTCGAGCGTACGCGCCGGCTCGCTGCAGAGCCTCGACCTGTCGATCGGCGGCGCGACGTTGCACTTCGACTCTTCCGCCCGGTTTCGATTCTGGCGCCGGCCTGTCGCAGTATCGCGGTGGCTCGAATGACGTCGTTGCGCCGGATCCTGCGGCGCGAATCGAGTCCCGAGCTGCAGGCTGCGTTGCCGGCGACGCTGCATCCCGTGCTGCGTCGGGTGTACGGGGCCCGAGCGATCACCAGCGCCGACGATCTCGCGCTGCGGCTCGACCAGTTGCTGCCGGTCAGCACGCTCGATGGCGCGGAAGACGCGGCCGGATTGCTGGCCTCGGCATTGCGCACCCGCCGGCAGATCCTGATCGTCGGTGATTTCGACGCAGACGGCGCGACGAGTACTGCGCTGATGATGCGCCAGCTCACGGCGCTCGGCTTCGAGCGGCCCGACTTCCTGGTGCCGGATCGCTTCCGCTTCGGTTACGGCCTGACGCCGGAAATCGTGCGGGTGGCGGCTGAACGCAAGCCCGGCCTGATCGTGACCGTCGACAATGGCATCTCGTCGCTCGACGGCGTCGAGGAGGCTCGTCGTCACGGCATCGACGTGCTCGTGACCGATCACCATCTGCCGGGGCGCGAGTTGCCTGCCGCCGCGTGTATCGTCAACCCCAACGTACCCGGCAACCGCTTCGCTTCGAAGTCGCTGGCGGGCGTGGGCGTCGCGTTCTACGTGATGGCTGCATTGACGCACGAACTGCGTAGACGCGATGCGCTGCCGGGCGGGGTCGATACCAATCCGGCGCGCCTGCTCGACCTGGTGGCTCTCGGCACCGTCGCCGACGTCGTGCCACTCGATCTCAACAACCGCGTGCTCGTCGCGCAGGGGCTGCAGCGCATCCGTCGCGGTCGCTGCGTCGCCGGGCTGGGGGAGTTGCTCGCAGCCGCGGGTCGGTCGCTTGCGAGCGTGACGGGCCAGGACCTCGGGTTCCAGGCGGGCCCACGGCTCAATGCAGCCGGTCGACTCGACGACATGACGCGGGGAATCCGTTGCCTGCTCACCGACGATCCGCTGGCAGCACGCGCAATGGCGCTCGACCTGGCACGGCTCAACACGGACCGCAAGGAACTCGAGGCGAAGATGCAGCTCGAGGCCTTGTCGCTGATCGATGCGCGCGTCGCGTCGCTCGCAGG
>JBAVJR010000586.1:0-17722 GCA_049687855.1 Steroidobacteraceae bacterium
GCCCCCAGGGACGGGTTTACGGCGTCCCCGGCCGCGATCCAGGGAGTTCGGGGCCCCGATGCCTCGCATCCACCGCTCTTGGACCACGAACCGAACGCGGCGCATGCCGGCGTTCTGCCGCGAGCGCCTGGCCGGTAAGATGCCGTGATGGCCGATTCCTGGTTCGACGACGACGACAAGCCCTCGCCAGCTGCCCCGGCGCGCGAAGTCCTCTCGATTTCGCAGCTGAATGCCCAGGCTCGAATGCTGCTGGAGCGCGGCCTGGGCTCGGTCTGGCTGGAGGGAGAGATCTCGAACCTGGCCCGCCCCGCCTCGGGCCACTGGTACTTCTCGCTGAAGGACGAATCGGCGCAGGTGCGCTGCGCGATGTTCCGCAACCGCAGCATGCTCGTGCGCTTCCCGGTGAAGGACGGCGCCAAGGTGCTCGCGCGCGGTCGCGTGAGCCTCTACGAGACCCGTGGCGAGTTCCAGGTCGTCATCGATCACCTCGAGGAGGCTGGCGAAGGCGCGCTGCGCCGCCGCTTCGAGGAACTCAAACGCAAGCTGCTGGCGGAGGGCCTGTTCGAGGCTGCGCAGAAGAAGCCGCTGCCCGCGCTGCCCCGCCGCATCGGCGTGATCACGTCGCCGACCGGCGCGGCGTTGCGGGACATCCTGCATATCCTGCAGCGCCGCTTTCCGGCCGTGCCGGTGCTGATCTACCCGGTTGCGGTGCAAGGCGAAGCGGCACCGCGTGAAATCGTGCAGGCGCTGCAACTCGCCGCTGCGCGGCGCGACTGCGACGTGCTGATCCTGGCCCGGGGCGGCGGCTCGCTCGAAGACCTGATGGCGTTCAACGAGGAATCCGTGGCCCGCGCGATCCACGCTTGCGGCATCCCGGTCATCAGCGGCGTGGGCCACGAAACCGACGTCACCATTGCCGACTTCGTCGCGGACGAGCGCGCACCGACGCCCTCCGGCGCGGCGGAGCGCAGCGTGCCGGACAGCGCGGAATACCTGCGCGCCTTCGGAGCGCTCGAGCGCGGCCTGGTCCAGGCCCTGGGCCGCAAGCTGCTGTCGCTGCGACAGACGCTGCAGCAGTGGGAACGGTCGTTGAGCCGGCTCTCGCCGCGTGCACGACTGCTGCAGCATGCGCAGCGCCTGGACGAACTCGAGAGCCGCCTGCAGCGCTCGGTCCGCGCCCGGCTCGAGCGAACTCGCGTCCGCCTGTCGAACGCGGCAGCCCTGCTCGGTCGCAGCAGCCCTGCGCGTCGCCTCGCGCCGCTGCAGCAGCGCCTGGTGGTTGCGCAGCGTCGCCTTCCGGGCGCGATGCAGCGGCGGCTGCAGGCCGCGCGCGAACGCTTCGAACGTTCGATGCGCACGCTGAACGCGGTCAGTCCGTTGGCGACGCTCGAGCGCGGCTACGCGATCGTGACGGATTCCGGCTCACACGTCGTGACCAACGTGTCGACGCTCGCGCCGGGCGCACAGATCGAAGCACGCGTTGCTCGTGGTTCCGTTCGTGCGACGGTCACGGACGTGTTCACGGCAGTCAGCAAGCCCGCAGCTGCACCGAAAAAGAAAGCGAAGCCAAGGCAATGATGAACGAGAGAACCGCACCTGCACGCACGGGACCCGCCTTAAGGCGACGGGAGTCACGCCCGGTTTCGGTCGGGCGGGCCTGGCGCGTGCTTACGCCGCTGATCGTATCGATGAGCCTCGGTTTCGCTGCTCCCGCGCGCGCCGCAGACGACGTCACCCTGCCGCGCGACACGCGCATGCCCGGCGGTATCGCGATCCTCGACCTCGGTGCAGGCGCCGAATCGCCTGGCGCCGTGTATTACGGCGGGTATCGCGCACCCATTGTCCGCACCGCGGACGGCTGGAAGGCGATCGTCGGCATTCCGCTGGCGACCGAGCCCGGCCGACAGACCGTGAAACTGGTGACGCCGCAAACCGGCGACAAGGATCGCGCGTTCGCGTTCACCGTCGCGCCGAAGACATACGCCACCCAGAACCTGACGGTCGAGCCGCGCAAAGCCGATCCGCTGCCCGAGGACCTCAAGCGCATCGACGCCGAGACCGCGCGCACCGAACGCGCACTGGCCACCTACACCGAGAGCCTGTCGCCGACGTGGCGGTGGACCGTACCCGTGCCGGGCGAGCGCTCGGACTCGTACGGCAAGCGTCGCGTCTTCAATGGCCTGCCGCGCAAGCCGCACAGCGGCATGGACATCGCCGCGCCGACCGGCACGCCGATCCGTAACCCGGCGGCTGGCCGCGTCGTGGAAACCGGCGACTTCTTCTTCAACGGCAACACCGTGTTCGTCGACCACGGCCAGGGCGTGCTCACGATGTACTGCCACCTCAGTCGAATCGACGTGAAGACGGGTGACGCAGTGAAGGAAGGCGACGTGCTGGGACTGGTCGGGGCGACGGGCAGAGTGACGGGCCCGCACCTGCACTGGGGCGTGAGCGTGAACCGGGCGATGGTGGATCCCGAACTGCTGCTTGAGAAGTGACTAGGGGTTAGGGGTTAGTCGGAGGTTGGGTGGCTGCGATCGGGATAATCTCTTCGTCGCCAGCGGCGACTTCCGACTAACCCCTAACCCCTAACCCCTATCCCCTCGCCGACTTTCGCGAGAAAGGCGGCGATCACCGGTTCGAAGCGGGCGTTGTCCACGAGAAACGCGTCGTGACCCTGCGGCGACGCGAAAGCGTGGAATTCGACGTCGACACCCGCCTTGCGCAGATGCTCGGCGAGCAGCGCCTGCTGGTCGATCGTGTAGAGCATGTCCGTCTGCGCGCCTAGCACCAGCGTGCGCTGCACGCCACGGAACTTCGCAAAGGCCGCATCGAGCGAGCCGGCGCCGTGTTCGGCGAGGTCGAACTGATCCATGGCGCGGGAGAGATAGAGATAGCAGTTGGCGTCGTAGACGTCGGCGAAACGCTGGCCCTGGTGCTCGAGGTACGATTCGACTTCGAACTGCGCGCGGAAATCGCCAGGCTGTCCCGTGGTTTCCGCCACGCGCCGACGGCCGAAGCGCTGGTCCCACTCCTCGTGCGAGCGGTAGGTGATGGTGCCGAGCTTGCGCGCCATGCGCATGCCCTGTCGCGGGCCGCGGCCGGGCTCGTAGTTGCCGCCGCGCCAGGCCGGATCGTTGCGCACGATTTCACGCTGCAGCGAACGCAGCGAAATGGCGAACGGGTTGGCCGCAATCGCGCCGGAAATCGACATGATGGTGCGCGCCACGCCGGGGAACTGCGCCGCGAACGCGAGGACGGTCATGCCGCCCATCGAGGGGCCAGCGACGCAGGCCACGGTCTCGATGCCGAGCTCGCGCAGCACCTCGTAACCCCCGCGCGCGACGTCCTCGAGCGCAACTTCCGGGAACGCAATGCCGAACGGCCGGCCCGTGCGCGGGTCGATCGAGGCCGGACTCGACGAACCGTAGGGACTGCCGATCGAGTTGATGCAGATGACGTAGAACCGGTTCGTGTCGATCGGCTTGCCTGCGCCGATCATCGATTCCCACCAGCCCGGCTTCGGGTCGGCCGGCGAGGACGCCGCATGCGCGGAGGGCGAAAGACCGGTGAACAACAGCAGCGTGTTATCGCGCGCCGCGTTCAGCGTGCCGAGGGTTTCATAGGCGATGACCGGGTGCTCGATCGCGCCGCCGCGATACAGGCGCAGCGGCTCCCCGGGCAGCGCCAGCCGGGTGGCCGGCAGGTCGTGGGCAGCGGTCGGCGATGTGCGGGCGACGGCCATCAGCATGAGTCCAGTCTAGACCCGGCCCTGCGGGCCACTAGCTTGAGAGGATAGCCGGTCAGAACCGACGGTTATTAGTCCCGTGCGCCGCCCGCCGGGCTTTTCAGCGCTTGCCGACCTTCTTGCCGCCCCTGGCGCGTGAAATCAGGCGCTTCTTGCTCCGGACCTGGCGTGGGGTCAGCTCGTTGCGGCGGCCCTTGAACGGGTTCTCATCGGTCCGGAACTCGACCCGCATCGGCGTTCCCTTCAGCCGGAACGTCTCCCGGAAATGGTTCTCGAGGAACCGGCGGTAGGCGTCGGGCACGTGCTGGGTCTGGTTGCCGTGGATGACGACGACCGGGGGATTGCGCCCGCCCTGGTGGGCATAGCGCAGCTTGATGCGCCTGCCGCGCACCAGCGGCGGCTGGTGGATCGTGAGCGCCTGCTCGAGGGCCCGCGTCAGGTCCTTGGTCGGCAGCTCCTTCATGGCCGCGCGGTAGGCCTTGAGGACGGACTCCATCATTTCGCCGACGCCAGTGCCATGCCGCGCCGAGATGAAGTGCACGTAGGCAAAGCGCAGGAAGTCGAAGCGCAGGTCGAGCCCGTCGCGGATCGTGTCGCGCTGATCCTGCGGGATGCCGTCCCACTTGTTGATCGCGAGGACCAGCGCCCTGCCCTGCTCGGCCACCAGGCCCATCAGGCTCGCATCCTGGTCGGCCACCGTGTCGTGCGCGTCGAGCACGCCGATCACGACGTTGGCACGGTCGATGGCCTGCAACGTCTTGACGACGCTGAATTTCTCGACGGTCTCGCTGACCCTGGACTTGCGCCGCACCCCCGCGGTGTCGATCAGCACGTACGGCAGCCCATCGCGCTCGAACGGGACTTCGACCGTGTCGCGCGTGGTGCCAGGCTGGTCGAACGCGATCAAGCGGTCTTCACCGAGCAACCGGTTGATCAACGTCGACTTGCCGACGTTCGGGCGGCCGACGACGGCAACCCGGATCGTGCCGGCGGTGTAACCCAGCACGTCAGGTGCATCGAGCGCGCCTTCGAGGCCTTCGAGCGCGCGCTCGATGAGCGCGTCAAGGCCCTGCTTGTGCGCGGAAGAAATGGCGATCGGCTCGCCGAAGCCGAAGCGGTGAAACTCGGCCTGGGCCAGGTCGTCGTCGAGCCCTTCGGCCTTGTTGGCCACGACGATGACCGGCTTGCCGCTGCGCCGCAGCAGGTCGGCGACGTGCAGGTCCTGCGGCGTGCAGCCCTGGCGGGAATCGACCACGAAGAGCACGCGGTCGGCTTCCTCGACCGCCTTCAGCGTCTGTTCCGCCATCAGCCGCTCGATGCCGCCGACGATGGATTCGACCAGGCCGCCGGTGTCGATCACGACGCAGGAGCGGCCGTCGTGACGGACATAGCCGTACTTGCGGTCGCGGGTCAGGCCCGGCACGTCGGCGACGAGCGCGTCGCGCGTGCGCGTCAGCGCGTTGAAGAGCGTCGATTTGCCAACGTTTGGACGCCCGACCAGGGCGACGACAGGCAGCACATCAACGATCCGCGGGCAAGCCGCTGCGGAAGGCGACGACGCGGCCGCCTTCGTCGATCACGTAGGCCCGATCGCCGTCGGTGACCGGCTTCATGCTGATGCGTTCGCCGCCCGGATGCTCGCGGGCGATGAACTTGCCGGAATCGCGGTCGAGCCAGTGCACGTAGCCGTCGAAATCGCCGACGATCACGGCGTTGCCGACGACGGCGGGGGCGCTCAGGCCGCGGCGCTTGAGGCCGTCCTGCTGCCAGACCACCGTGCCGTCACGGCGCCGCAGCGCAACGACGCTGCCGTCCGAGGTGGCGACGTAAAGCTGCGTGTCGTCGACCGCGGGTGCGCGGTAGCTGGAGAGGTCTCGGCTCCACCAGATCTGGCCGGAGTCGAGCGCCAGCATGACCACGCGGCCCTGGTAGCCCGCCGCGAAACCGTCATTGCCATCGACCTGCACGGCGCTGTCGACGTCGGCGAGACGGTCGAGTTCCGAGCGGCCGCCGGGCGTCGTGACCTGCGCCTGCCAGGCGATATCGCCCGAGGCGAGCACGAACGCGACGACCTTGCCCGAATCGAATCCGGCGACGACGTTGTCCTTGGCGAGCACGGGCGGCGCCGTACCGCGCAACGACAGCTTCGGCACCGGCTCCTCGCCGGTCCACTGCGATTTGCCCGTCAGGGCATCGAGTGCGTGCACGCGACCGTCGACCGAGCGCACGACGACGCGATCGCCGGTGACGAGCGGAGCGGCCAGCACTTCGCTGCTGACCGACACCTTCCACAGGACCTTGCCCGACGCGACGTCGAGCGCGATCACCTGGCCGTCGCTCGTGCCGACTGCCACGACGCTGGCGCCGGCCCCTGGACCCGCGGCCAGGTCGGCCTTCGTGTCCTGCGACCACTTCGCGCGACCCGAGACCGGATCGAGCGCGATCACTTCACCGTCGCGTGCCGCCGCGTAGAGAACGCCGCCATCAAGCGCGAGGCCTAGCGCGAGACGCAGCTTTTCACCGCCGCCGCCCACGCCCGTGTCCCACACCTTCTGGACCGCGAGCGTCGGCTTCAGGTCCACCAGCTCGGCGGGCGGTTCGACGCCCTTCTTGTCCTTGTCGCACCCGGCGATCAGGACCAGCAGGCTCGCCACGCAGGCGGCCGCGACCAGCGATGGACGTCGGTGCGTCATGGCTTGGCACCTTGGACCGGAGCGACTGCCGGCGGCGCGTCAGCCGGCGCCACCACCGGCGCTGCGGCCGCAGCGGCCGCAGCGGTCGCGGGCAGGGCATCGCGCTTCAGTCCCACGTATTCGCGATCGAACGCCTGGGCCTGGACCGCGGACGTCGCGGCAAGCGCCGCATCGTAGGCCTGGCGCGCACCCGCGACGTCGCCCTTGGCCGCGAGCACGTCGCCGCGGATCTCGTGGAAGACCGGCGTAAAGGAACCGGCGTTCGTCACATCGAGCAGCTTGAGCGCGTCGTCGTGCTTGCCCTGCTCGGAGAGCACGCGGGCAAGGCGCGATTGCGCGATCAGGCGCAGCTCGGGATCGCGCGAGGATTCGGCCACCGTGCGCAGGCGCTTCGCGGCCTCATCGAAGTCGCGCGTGTCCACCGCAAAGCGCGCGAGCGCCAGGTCGGCCTGGTCGGCGTACGGCGACTTCGGGTGCAGGCCACGCAGGTCGCCCGCCTTTTTCGCAGCCGCATCCTTGTCGTTCTTGCTGAGCGAGTCGAGCACGGCGATGTAGGACGCCTCGTCCTGCTCGGACGCATTGAGCCTGGATTTCTGCCAGTACTGCCAGCCGGCCAGGCCGCCGAGGCCGAGGGCGATGCCGCCGACGATCCAGAGCCAGTTCTCGGCCCAGAAGCGCCGCAGTTGTTCTTCGCGTTCGTTGTCTGAGAGGTCTTCCACTTCACCCACTCCATCTGCCGTCCCGCCGGGACGGCTCGCTGTGATTATGCCGGCTGCGCCTGCAGTTCCCGGCCGAGTTCCGCTGCCAGCTCGTCGAATGAAACTTCGCGCTGCGCCGCTTCGCGGCCGCGCAGCGCCTTGACCGCTGCGACCCGTCGCGAAGCTTCGTCGTCGCCAATGATGACCGCTATGCGGGCACCGCTCTTGTCCGCGCGCTTCAGCTGCGACTTGAAACTGCCGCCGCCGCAGTTCGTTTCGACGCGCAGGCCGGGCGCGCCGTCGCGGATGCGCTCCGCCAGCCCGAGCCCCGCTGCCTCCGCCGCGAGACCGGCCAGCACCAGGTAGACGTCCGGACCGTCTTCATCCCTGGCGAGTCCCTGCAGTCGCAGCAGCTCGACGATGCGCTCCTCGCCCAGGGCCCAGCCGATGGCCGGCACTGCCTCGCCACCGAGCTGCTCGACGAGGCCGTCGTACCTGCCGCCCGAGCAGACCGCGTCCTGCGAGCCGAGGTCGGTCGTCACCCACTCGAACACCGTGCGCGAATAGTAGTCGAGCCCGCGGACCAGGCGCGGATTGACGACGAAGTCGATGCCGGCCCCGGTTAGCTGCGAACAGAGGGTCGCGAAATGCGCGGCCGATTCCCCATCGAGGTGATCGGTGATCAGGGGCGCGCCCGCGATGACTGCGGCCAGCGCCGGATTCTTGCTGTCGAGGATGCGCAGCGGGTTGCCGTCGAGCCGTCGCATGCTGTCCGCGTCGAGCACGGCCGCGTGCGCGCGGAAGTATTCGACGAGCTTCGCGCGATAAACGACACGCGACGCCGGCGTGCCGAGTGAATTGAGGTGCAGCTTGAGTCCACGCAGGCCGAGCACGCGCCAGAGGCGGGCCGTCATCAGGATGAGTTCGACGTCGACGTCCGGGCCCGGGTAACCGAGGGCCTCGGCGTCGATCTGGTGGAACTGGCGATACCGGCCCTTCTGCGGCCGCTCGTAGCGGAACATCGGGCCCATCAGCCAGACCTTCTGGCGCTGGTTGTGCAGCAGGCCGTTCGAGATGCAGGCGCGGACGATACCCGCAGTCGCTTCGGGCCGCAGCGTGAGCGAATCGTCGCCACGGTCCCGGAACGTATACATCTCCTTTTCGACGATGTCGGTGAACTCACCGATCGAGCGCTTGAAGAGCTCGGTGCGCTCGAGCAACGGCAGCCGGATCTCGCGGTAGCCGTACTGCGCGAAGATTTCGCGAGCCGCGCGCTCGAGCAGTTGCCACGCCGCCGCCTGGTCGGGCAGCACGTCGTTCATGCCGCGGACGGCCTGCAGGGTTTCACTCATCGTCCCGTCACCGAGTTCAACGCAGCGACCCGTCCGGACCGATGCCGAAACGCGCGAGCGTCTGCCCTTGCACACGCGGCAGGGCTGGCAGCACGCGGCCGTTGACCGCCACGGCGACGGCTGCGGCATTGCCGATCGTGACGCTCAAGGGAGCGGTCGCCGTGATCGTGCGCTCTGTCCCGGCCTTGCCGAGATCGTAGAGCACGGCCTTGCCGGAACCGTCGAACACCTCGACCCAGGAATCGGCAGAGAACTGCAATCGCAGGCTGACCTGGCCGGGTTGCAGCGCGATGGATGCGGTTGCTGCGGCCGGCGCAGCGGGTTGGGCGGCTGCGGCCTTCGCACCCTCTGCCGGCGCCGGCGATGAAGTCGATGCCACGGCGGGCGCCAGGGTGGTCGTGGCAGGCACTTCCTGCAGGACCTGCGGGGCGGGCTCTTCGAGGGCCGTTTCGACCCACGGCAGGCCGTGTTCAGAGAGGTACGCAACGAGCGCCGAGGCGATGAAGAACGTCGCTGCGCCGCCGACCACCCAGGGCCAGCGCGGCTTGCCGCGCACGGGAGCCATGTCGAGCCGCGATTGCGGCACCAGCGAGGGTTCGCCGAGAGACTGCTTCGAGTGCTCGTAAAGCGAGACGATCTCTTCGTCGTCGAGCCCGAGCATCGTGGCGTAGCGCCGCAGGTGTCCCTTGAGGAAGACCGGCGCACCGAGCGCGGCAAAGTCATTTGCTTCGAGGTGCGTAAGCACCATCGTGTCGAGATTGAGCGATTCCGCCGCTTGCTGGTGGCTGAGGCCCTGCGCCTCCCGCTCACGCCGCAGGCGCGCGCCCGGGCTCGAGGGGAGCTCGGTGGCATCCGGGTCGGGCGGGCTCATGGCTTCGCCCGTTCCGCTTCGTAGAGCCGCGCGGTTTCCTCGGACGCCGGGAACTCGTTCTTCAGCCGCTGCGAATAGCGCGCGGCCTGCGCGGCATCACCCAGGCCAAGCTCGATGTTGCGGCCAAGCCAGAGCGTCGCCGCCGACACCGGCGCGACGGCGGTGTAGCGCTCGAGGAACGCGCGCGCCTGCAGCCCGTTGCCGCCTTCCTGCGCGAGCTCGGCCATCTGCAGCAACGCGTCGGGATGCTTCGGGTTGAGCGCGAGCGCCTTGCGGAAACTCTGCTCGGCTTCTCGTGGCCGTCCGTCACCCCGGGCGCACCGGCCGGCATTGGTATACGCGACGTCCGGGCGTGCGTTGAGCGGACTGGCTGCCGCCTGCAGCATGTACTGCTCGCCACGCTTCGGCTCGCCGTTCATGCAGAAGTACACGGCCGCGTTCGCGACGACGTCCGGGTTGTCCTTGCCACCGAGCTTCACTGCCTGCTCGAAGTGCGACATGGCTTTGCGCTTGTCGCCGAGCTTGTCGTAGACGAAGCCCGCCGCCATCTGCGTATTGGCGGTGCGCGAATTCTGCTGCAGGGCCTTGTCGATCTTCTCGCGTGCGGCCTTGAGGTTGCCCTCGCGCATGTAGGCGAGCGCGAGCTCGGTGTTGACCGCGGCCGCCTGGTTGATCGCCTCGCGGCTGCCGGGCTCGGCAGCGACACCGCCACGCGGCGCGACGAGTGCCGCCAGCGCGAGCACGCCGGCAGCGACCAGGGCGAAGTGCGAGCGCACGCGCATCAACCCTGCACCACGGCGATGGGGAAGGTCTTCTGGCCCAGCCGCGTCGTGACACGATCGTTGACACGACCGACGAGCTGGCCACAGGCGGCGTCGATGTCGTCACCGCGCGTGCGACGGATCGTGGCCATCACGCCGCCCTTGATCAGCAGGTCGCGAAAACGTTCGATCGCCTCCTCGCTCGAGCGCCGGAAAACCGTGCCCGGGAACGGGTTGAACGGGATCAGGTTGACCTTCGCCGGATGGCCGCGCAGCAGCTGCGCGAGTTCGCGCGCGTGCTGCGGCCGATCGTTGACGCCGTCGAGCATCACGTATTCGAACGTCACGTTGCGCGCGTTCTGCTTCTCGACGTAGTGCCAGCAGGCGTCGAGCAGCTCCTTGATCGGATGCTTGCGGTTGATCGGCACGATCTCGTTGCGCAGCTCGTCGTTCGGCGCATGCAGCGAAACGGCAAGTGCCACGTTGGTTTCGTCCGCGATGCGGATCATCTGCGGCACGAGGCCCGACGTGCTCACCGTGACACGGCGGCGCGAGAGGTCGAGACCGAGGTCATCCATCATGATTTCGGCTGCCGGCACGACGTTACGGTAATTCGCGAGCGGCTCGCCCATGCCCATGAACACGACGTTGGTGATCACGCGGTCGCCGTCGGGCGCGTAGCCGAGCTCGCGATTGGCGAGCCAGACCTGCCCGACGATTTCGGCGGTGTCGAGGTTGCGGTTGAAGCCCTGCTGCGCCGTCGAGCAGAAGCCGCAGTCCATCTGGCAGCCGACCTGGCTCGAGATGCACAGCGTGCCGCGACCCGGCTCCGGGATGAACACCGTTTCGATGGCCTGGCCGCTTTCGAGCTTGAGCAGCCACTTGCGCGTGCCATCTGCCGAGACCTGCGACAGGTGAATGTCGGGCGTGCGGATCTCGGCGATCGCAGCGAGGCGACGACGGAAATCCTTGCCGAGATCGGTCATCGCGTCGAAGTCGCCCGCGGCGCGCTTGTAGATCCACTTGAACAGCTGGCGGGCGCGGAAGGGCTTCTCGCCCATTGCGACGACGAACGCTTCCAGCCCTGTCCGGGTGAGCCCGAGCAGGTTGGTGCGTGCAGTCGTCGTCGTTGCTTCGCCCATGTGTTCGTTGACCACGCGCCGCAGCGCGAGTTCGCCCGCGCTCAGCGCGGGCAGAGCTCCGTCTCGGCGAAGAAGAACGCGATTTCACGCGCGGCGTTTTCGGCGCTGTCCGAACCGTGCACGACGTTCTGCTCGATGCTGTCGGCGAGATCCGCGCGGATCGTGCCCGGCGCGGCCTTCTTCGGGTCGGTGGCCCCCATGACGTCGCGGTTCTTCAGCACGGCGCCCTCGCCTTCGAGGACCTGCACCATGACCGGACCGGAGATCATGTACGAGACCAGGTCCCTGAAGAACGGACGCGCGCGGTGCACGCCGTAGAACGCTTCTGCCTGGGCCTGCGTCAGCTGCATCATGCGGGCCGCGACGATGCGCAGGCCGGCCTTTTCGAAGCGATGGTAGACGTCGCCGATGACGTTCTTGCGGACACCGTCCGGCTTGACGATGGAAAGCGTGCGTTCGAGGGACATACGGATCCTTGGAATGATTGCCCGGCAGGCCTGCCTGCCGGCTGTGACGAACCGGCCCCAAAAACCTGAAACCCGCGCAAGCGCGGGTCCGGACGGGGCCAACCTGAAAACGTAACGGCGCAGTATACCCGGACGGGACCCACCGGCCAAGAAAACATAGCCCGGACGGGCAGTTAGACGTTGAAGCTCTCGCCGCAGCCGCATTCGCCCTTGACGTTCGGATTGCGGAACTTGAAGGCCTCGTTGAGCCCCTGGCGCACGAAGTCGATCTCGGTGCCGTCGACGTACTTGAGGCTCTCGGCGTCGACGACGACCTTGACGTCGGCGACCTCGAAAACGACGTCGCTGGCGCCGAGTTCATCGGCATAGCTCACGACGTAGGCAAAACCGGAGCAACCCGTCTGCTTCACGCCCAACCGCAAGCCGATGCCCATGCCTCGGCTGGCCATGAACGAGCGGACGCGCTCGGCGGCGGCGGGAGTCAGGGAAATCGACATGCGGCGGTGTCCTTGGAGCGTGGCAGCTGGAAAAATTCTACACCGTAGACCGGGCCGCGCCCGGCCAGTTCCGGACTACGGCACGTATTGCATCCTGCAACGTGAGCAACCGCCCGAATTTGGCTGGGGGAACACCCAGCTCCCGGGCGGCTTCCTGCCAGTCCCAGCCAGCCAGCTGGCCGCATTCCTGGCCCAGCACGGCTTCCGTTACCCACGAAGCCGCGGCGAGGACGTGTGGACAACCGAACGCCTGGAAGCGGGCCTCTGCCACGCGGTTGCGTTCGATCCGGACCGCGAACAGGACTTCGGTCCCGTGCTCCCGGTCGCCCGCCCGGCCCCTGGCGACGGACGGGGCGTCCGGCAAGTCGCCCCAACCCGGCAGGGAGTGCAGGCGGCGTCGAACCTCGGCGTTGTACCGGGGGTCGTCGGCCGCGTCGGGCACACTCCCGGAACGGGGCTCGCCCGCCCTGAGCCTGACGATCTCCGCCCGGATCCGGGAGCCGGCCAGTTCGACCTCCCCGGCGGTCGTGAAGCGCCCGAGGCTCAACCGCAACGAACTTTGCGCCTGGCGATCGTTGCGACCGAGCGCCCGCAGCACGTAGGACGGCTCGGCGTGCAGGCTCGAGCAGGCCGAGCCCGAGGACACGGCGAGATCCGCCAGTGCCAGCAGCAAGGCCTCGCCCTCCACGCCCTCGACCGTTACGTTCAGGATGCCCGCGACTCGCCGCACGGGGTCGCCGTTGAGCTCGACGCCAGGAATGCCGGCGAGCACCCCCCAGAGTCGCGCGCGCAGCCCGGCGATGCGCGGGATATCCACTGCCATCGATTCGCGGGCAACGCGATAAGCCGCGCCCAACCCGACGATCTGGTGCGTAGGCAAGGTGCCGGATCGCAGGCCGCGCTCCTGGCCGCCGCCGAACTGCAGCGGTACCAGCCCGAGGCGCGGCTCGCAGCGAACACACAGCGCGCCGATGCCTTTCGGCCCATGGATCTTGTGTGCGGTGAGCGACAACAGGTCGATTGCATCGGACTGCACGTCGATCGGCACCTTGCCGGCACTCTGCGCCGCATCGACATGGAACAGCACGCCGCTCTTGCGGCAGAGGCGACCAATCGCGCCGATGTCGTTGATAACGCCGATTTCGTTGTTCACATGCATGAGCGACACGAGCAGCGTGTCGGGACGCAAGGCTGCAGCGACCTGGTCAACTTCGACGATGCCGGAAGCGCCGGGCTTCAGGTACGTGACGACGCACCCTTCGCGCTCAAGCTGGCGGCAGGCGTCGAGCACGGCCGGATGTTCGGTGCGCGACGTCACCAGGTGCCGTGACCGATCGCGTTGGAACCGTGCCGCGCCGAGCAGTGCCAGGTTATTCGCTTCCGTCGCGCCCGAGGTGAAGAGAACCTGCTCCGGCGCAGCATTGACCAGCGCTGCAACTTCGGCGCGCGCCTGCTCGACACGTGCGCCGGCCTGACGCCCGTAAACATGGCTGGCCGAGGACGGGTTGGCGAAGTCCCCATCGGCTCCGAGGCACGAATTCATCGCGGCGATCACGCGCGGGTCGACGGCTGTCGTCGCCGCGTTGTCGAGGTAGACCGGCCGTGAGCTCATGACGGGGCTCCTGCCTTGGGCGCGTGGGGCTCGCCCGCGCGCCGGCGCTTGCCCTGCACGGCCGTGAGAATTCCACGCAGGATATTGTTCTCGTTCTGGTCGAGCACCGTGCGCTGGAACAACCGGCGCAGACGCGCCAGCAGGTGGCCCGATCCCGTGCGGTCCCTGAAGCCGATCTCGTCGAGCACCTGTTCCAGCTGTGAATAGAACTTTTCCATGTCGGCGGCGCTGGCGAGCGGCACGGGCCCCTCGCCGCGAGTCACTGCCGTTTCACGGTCGCGCAGCGCGAGGCACACTTCGTAGGCCACGACCTGCACGGCCATCGCGAGGTTCAGCGACGTGTAGGCCGTGCCGGTCGGGATCGTGAGCAGCGTGTGGCACAACTGCAGTTCGTCATTCTGCAGGCCCGTGCGCTCCGCGCCGAACAGGATGGCCACTTCGCGCGCCTGCGCGGCCGCGGCGATTTCTACCGCAGCTGCCCGCGGCTCGACGACGCGCCATGACAGGTGCCGGCCACGGGCCGTCGTGCCGACGACCAGTCCACAATCGGCGATCGCGGTGCGCACGTCGGGCACCACCCGCGCGTTCTGCAGGACGTCGTCGGCGCCGGCTGCCATGGCGGTGGCCTCCGTCGCCGGGAACCGTTCGGGCGCCACCAGGTAGAGCGAATCCAGGCCCATGGTCTTCATGGCGCGAGCCGCTGAACCGATGTTGCCCGGGTGTGACGTGCCGACGAGGACGATGCGGATGGACATGCTCTGGTATTCTAGCGGTCCTTTGGCGGGTCCATTCCTGCCGCTCTTGCCCACCTGCCAACGTCGAGAAGCCGCATGAACATGCAGCCGATGCTCAATATTGCCGTCCGCGCGGCCCGTCGCGCGGGAGACCTGATAGTGCGCAACCTCGACCGGGTGCCCACCAGCAGCATACAGGCCAAGGGCCGCAACGATTTCGTCACGGAAATCGACCGCATGGCCGAGCGCGACATCATCGAAACGGTGCGTCGCGTCCATCCCGATCACGGTTTTCTCGCCGAGGAGTCCGGCCGCAGCGGCGGCGAAGAGTTCGTCTGGATCATCGACCCGCTCGACGGCACCACCAATTTCCTGCACAGCTTCCCGGTCTTCGCCGTGTCGATCGCGGTCGAGCACCGCGGCCGGCTCGAGCACGCCGTGGTGTACGACCCGATGCGCCAGGAACTGTTCACCGCCTCCCGTGGGGGTGGCGCCCAGGTCGACGGCCGTCGCATCCGCGTCAGCAAGCAGACGACCCTCGAAGGCGCGCTGGTGGCCACCGGCTTCCCGCAACGTGACAACTCGCGCTGGCTCGACGAGTACATGGCGATGCTCAAGGCCATGATGCTGGCGACAGCGGGCGTGCGCCGCCCGGGGGCTGCTGCGCTCGACCTCGCCTACGTCGCGGCGGGACGGGTCGACGGTTTCTGGGAAATCGGGCTGAGCGCGTGGGACACCGCGGCCGGCACGCTCCTGATCACCGAGGCGGGCGGCCGCATCGGCACGCTCACGGGCCAGCCGTACACGCAGGGCGGTCACGTCGTCGCGGGCACGCCCAAGGTGTTCGACGAACTCGTGGCGTGCATCGGTCCTTACGTCCCGGCGAGCCTGCGCGACGTCTGACCCTCTCCACCGCCTGTCCTTCCTGTCCTTCCTGTCCTTCCTGTCCTTCCTGTCCTTCCTCCACTTCCTCCCTCCCCTACCCCGCTGCCGGTCGCTCCGGTAGAGTCCGGCGGCATTGCCCGACCGGGCCTCAACACCGAGCGCACGATCCATGCCGCATCGCCTGTTTTCGACCAAACCCATCGGCGAACTGCACGAAGTCGACGAGTCGGGCAACGAACTGAGCCGCACGCTCGACGCACGCGCGCTGGTGCTGCTGGGGATCGGCGCCATCATCGGCACCGGCATCTTCGTGCTGACCGGCACCGCCGCCGCGAATCACGCGGGTCCGGCCCTCGTCATCTCGTTCCTCATCGCCGGCCTCGGCTGCGGGCTGGCGGGCCTCTGCTACGCCGAGTTCTCGGCGATGATCCCGGTCTCCGGCAGCGCCTATTCCTACTCGTACGCGACGCTCGGTGAAGGGGTCGCCTGGTTCATCGGCTGGAACCTGATCCTCGAATACCTGTTCGCGGCGGGCACGGTCGCCGTCGGCTGGTCGGGATACGTCGTGAGCCTCGTCGAACAGCTGGGGTTCCACCTGCCGGACGCGCTGACCAACGCGCCGTTCACCAAGGGTGAAGGGCATTTCGAGATCGTGCGGACCGGCGCCATCATCAACCTGCCGGCGGTGCTGGTCATCGCGGCGATGACCGCGCTCTGCTACGTCGGCATCCACCAGTCGGCGCGCTTCAACGCCGTGGTCGTCGCGATCAAGGTGGCCGTGATCATCCTGTTCATCGGCTTCGGCATGTGGGTGGTGGACGGGACCAACTGGCACCCGTTCATCCCGCCGAATGCGGGTGAATTCGGCAAGTTCGGCTGGAGCGGCGTGTTCCAGGCGGCCGGCATCATTTTCTTCGCCTATATCGGCTTCGACGCGGTCTCGACGGCGGCGCAGGAAGCGAAGAACCCGCAGCGCGACATGCCGATCGGCATCATGGGCAGCCTCGTGGTCTGCACGATCCTGTACGTCATGGTCTCGGCTGTGCTGACGGGCATGGTGCACTACAGCCAGCTCGGCACCGCCGCACCTGTCGCCCTGGCACTCGACCGGCACCCCGAGCTCTCGTGGCTCTCGGGCTGGATCAAGCTCGGTGCGATCGCCGGCATGACCTCCGTGATGCTGGTGATGATGCTCGGCCAGCCGCGCATCTTCTACGCGATGTCGCGCGACGGGTTGCTGCCGAAGTTCTTCCGCAAGGTCCACCCGACGCACAAGACGCCGTACATCGGCACGCTGATCACGGGCACGCTCGCGGCGGTGATCGGCGGCCTGTTCCCGGTGACGATCCTAGGTGAACTGGTGTCGATCGGCACGCTGCTCGCGTTCACGACGGTGTGCATCGGGGTGCTGGTGCTGCGCTATACGCGCCCCGATCTCAAGCGCCCGTTCCGCGTGCGGGCACCGTGGATCGTCTGCATCGGCGGCGCGCTGGTCTGTTCGGCCATGATGGTCTCGCTGCCGCACGACACCTGGCTGCGACTCGGGGTCTGGACCGCAGTCGGGTTCCTGATCTACGTGTTCTACGGCTTCCGCCACAGCGCGCTGCGCAAGAGCGGCCGCTGAACGCAGCCCGCTGCTCATGCACCGCCGTTGGCCGCGTCCCTGCGCGTGGCCCAGATGGAGGCCAGGATGCCAATCCCGAGCGTGCCCAGGATGATCGCGAGCGAGACCAGGTTCGGCACGTGGAAATTGGACACGAGCAGCATCTTCATGCCGACGAACGCCAGGATCAGCACGAGGCTGTAGCGCAGGTAGCGGAACATCGCCATCAGGCCCGCCACCGCGAAGTACAGCGAGCGCAGCCCGAGGATCGCGAATGCGTTGGAGGTGAAGACCAGGAACGGGTCGCGCGTCACCGCCAGGATGGCGGGAATCGAGTCCACCGCGAAGACGACGTCGGTGAGCTCGACCATCACCAGCGCGACGAACAGCGGTGTCGCAAACAGCTTGCCGTCGCGACGGACGAAGAACCGCGCGCGCTCGAGTTCCGGTGTGACCGGCACGAACCGGCGCACCAGGCGCGCCGGGAAGCTGTTGCCCACGTCGTGCGCGTCCTCGCCGTTGCGCAGCATGCGCAGCGCCGATAACAGCAGGATCGCGCCGAAGACGTAGAACATCCAGTCGAAGCGATGCAGCAGCGTGGTGCCGGCCGCGATCATCAGCCCGCGCAGGACGATGGCGCCGACGATGCCCCAGAACAG
>JBAVJR010000587.1:0-8690 GCA_049687855.1 Steroidobacteraceae bacterium
TCCCGGCACCCGCGCAAACCGCGGCAGCAGCCGAACCTGCACGCGGCGACCGGTGCGCCGTCCAGTCCGTCGTCGACCCGCGTATCGAGGAACTGCTCAAGGCCGACCCGGACGACCCGCAGATCCACGTCACCAGCGACACCGGCGAAATCGGCCGTGCCGGCGATGCCGAACTGAGTGGCAACGTGCAGATCCACATGGGACAGCGCCTGCTCACGGCAGACCAGGCCACGATCAACGCCGCGCAGCGCAGCGTCGAGCTGAACGGCGACATCGAATACCTCGACCCGCAGATGCACGTGCGTGGCAAGGGTGGCTCGTTCCAGGAGGGCGGCGCGGGCAATTTCTCAGGCGCTGAATTCGTACTGCACGACCAGTCGGTGCGCGGCGCGGCGACGAACGCGAAAATCACGCAGTCCGGTCACATCGAGCTCGAGGGCGTGCGCTACACGGCCTGCCCCCCGGGAAACGAGGACTGGAGCCTCGCCGCCGGCGCAATCGACATCGACCAGAAGAACCTCATCGGCACCGGACACGACGTCCGCATCGAATTCCTCGGCGTGCCGGTGTTCTACACCCCGTGGATCTCGTTTCCCGTCGGTGACCAGCGCAAGTCCGGCCTGCTGTTCCCGACGATCGGCAGCGGCAGCCGCACCGGCACGCAGATCGCCGTGCCCTACTACTGGAACCTGGCCGAGAACTACGACGCCACGCTCACCACCCGCTGGTATTCGTCGCGCGGCATCCGCCTCGACCCCGAGCTGCGCTACCTGAGCGACCGCAGCCGCAGCCAGCTCAACATCGAGTACCTGGTCAACGACCAGGAAACCGGCGAAGCCCGCGGCGTCATCGACTGGCGCCACGTCACGCGCTTTGCGCCCCGCACGCGGCTGCTGATCGACGCCACCGATGTGAGCGACAACGACTATTACGAGGATTTCGGCATCGGCTTCGAAGGCACCAGCGTGTCGTTCGTCGATCGCTACGTCGAACTGCGCCACGACCTGGCTGCCTGGTCCTTCAATGCCCGCGCGCAGGGCTACCAGGTCATCGACAGCACGCTGGCGGCCGCGGACGAGCCCTACCGCATCGTGCCGCAGCTCACGGCATTCGGGCGCTGGCGCGATTTCGCCGGCAGCCTGTCGGGCTCGGTGTTCGCCGAGGCGACCAATTTCCAGCGCGATCTGGGCCCCCAGGGCGTCCGTCTCGACACCGAGCCTGCGCTCGAGTGGCGCATCGACCGCAACGGGGCCTTCTTCGCGGCGGGCGCGGGTTACCGTTACACGCAGTACCTGCTGAACGACGTCGCGCCGGGCGCGGACGACTCGCCGGATCGCTCGCTGCCGTCGGCCAGCCTCGACGCCGGCTTCACGATGGAGCGTGAGTCGGGATCGAACGGCAACCGCATCCAGACGCTCGAGCCGCGCATGCTGTACCTGTACGTGCCGTACAAGAACCAGGACGACCTGCCGGTCTTCGATACCGGCATTCCAGACCTGAACCTCGTGCAGCTGTTCCGCACCAACCGCTACGTTGGCCCGGACCGGATCGGCGACGCGAACCAGGTGAGCGTCGGCGTCACCACCCGGCTGCTCGACTCGAGCCGCGGTCGCCAATACCTGAGCGCCACGCTCGGACAGGCGTTTTACTTCGAGGATCCGCGCGTCGCGCTGCCGGACGAGCCCGTGCGCGATCGCTCGACGTCGGACGTCGTGGCCGAGGTCGAACTCAACGCGTACAAGAGCTGGAACGCGCGCTTCGCCTACCAGTGGAACCCGGACGAGACCCAGGGCGAGCGCACCGAGGCTTTCGTGCAGTACAACCCGTCGCCGGGTCGGGTGGTCAACGCAGGCTACCGGTTCCGGCGCGACCTGCTCGAGCAGGTCGACGTGTCGGGCGCCTGGCCGATCAACAACCAGTGGCGCGGTTTCGCGCGCTTCGTGTACTCGCTGCAGGAAGAGAAGACGCTGGACCAGTTCCTGGGCGTCGAGTACTCGTCGTGCTGCTGGGCCGTCCGCCTGGTCACGCGACGCTTCGTGTCCAGCCGCTCGGGCGCAGCCGAAACGTCGATCGGCCTGCAACTGGAACTGAAGGGTTTGTCCAGTGTCGGAGTGGACAACGAGGCTTTCCTGCGCGAAGCGATTCGGGGATACTCCTCGCCTCTGTCCGCGCCCCGACCCTGAGATACCCTTGAAATATAAGCAGTTTTTCGGCGCAGCCGTGCTGTTGCTCGCCACCGTGGGCACGGTTCACGCCCAGTCCAAGGACCTGAGCTCGTCCGGTGTCCTGCTGAACCGCGTCGCCGCCGTCGTCAACGACGGCCTGGTGCTCCGCAGCGACGTCGAAAAGCAGATGTCCGTCGTCAGCGCGCGCATCCAGCAGGCGGGCCAGCAGCTGCCGCCGCGCAACGTCCTGCGCCAGCAGGTGCTCGAGCGCCTCGTGCTGCAGGAGCTGCAGATGCAGCGCGCCGAGCGCCTCGGCCTGAAAATCTCGGACGAGATGGTCAACACCGCGCTGACCGACGTCGCCGCGCGCAACAACATCAAGTTCAGCGATCTGCCGGCCACGCTCGAGACCCAGGGCGTCGATTATCGCGACTACCGCGACGAGGTCCGCCGCGAGATGACCCTGCAGGCGCTGCGCCAGCGCGACGTGCTGGCGCGCGTGTATGTGTCGCCGCGCGAAATCGAGCAATGCATCGCGAAGCGCAAGGCGTCCCCGGACGCCGACAACGAGTTCAACCTTGCGCACATCCTCGTCGCCATTCCGGGCACGGCGGACGAGAGGCAGATCGCCGAGCGCACGTCGCGTGCGCAGGCCGTCTACGAAAGGGCCAAGAAGAGCGAAGACTTCGCCCAGCTCGCGATCACCTACTCCGATTCCGGCACGGCGCTCGAGGGCGGCGCGCTCGGCTGGCGCAAGTCGGGGCAATTGCCCTCGTTCGTCGCCGACATCATTCCCAGCCTGAAGGCGGGTGAAGTGACCGAGCCGATCCGCACGCCGAGCGGCCTCCACATCTTCAAGGTGCTCGAGATCCGCGGCGGCCAGGCACCGGCGCTCGTGTCGCAGGTGCACGCCCGGCACATCCTGATGAAGCCCACGGAAGTGATGGACGACGAGACCGTGCGCCAGAAGCTGACGCAGATCCGGGATCGCATCCTGAAGGGTGAAAGCTTCGAGGCGATCGCCTCGGTCACGTCCGAAGACCCTGGTTCGGCCGCAACGGGCGGCGACCTCGGCTGGGCCGGCCCGGGCAGCTTCGTGCCAGAGTTCGAGAAGCAACTCGATGCGCTCGCCGAAAACGGCATCAGCCTTCCTTTCCGCACGCAGTTCGGCTGGCACATCGTGCAGCTGCTCGGTCGCCGCACCTATGACGCAAGCGAGGACATGACGCGCAACCGTTGCGTCAGCCAGCTGCGCGAGGCACGTGCGGACGAAGAAACGGAAATCTGGCTGCGCCGGCTGCGCGACGAAGCGTTCGTCGAATACCGGATGTGAGCACCGGGGGCCGATCGCGCCGTGCCAAGGCGCTGCGCACCATCGCCGTCACGACCGGCGAACCGGCGGGCATCGGCCCGGATCTCTGCACCGAACTGCTCGACACGGCACCCCGAGACTGCCGTGTCGTCCTGATCGGCGACCGCTCCCTGTTCGGCCGCGCCCGACCGCGCAGCGCCCGCCAGCTCAAGCTGCCGGACTTCGACGCGCTGGGCTTACCGCGCGCCGGCGTCGAACTCCTGCACGTGCCGCTGGCCGAACCGGCGCGGCCCGGCGTGCTCAACACCGCCAACGCGCGTTACGTACTCGAGACTCTCGACGCCGCCATCGGCGGCTGCGCGGCGGGGGCGTTCCAGGCGATCGTCACGGCGCCCGTGCAGAAATCGATCATCAACGAGGCCGGCGTCCCTTTCACCGGGCACACCGAGTACCTCGCTAAACGCACGGGCGTGCGCCTGCCCGTGATGCTGCTCGTCGGCGGCGGGCTGCGCGTTGCGCTTGCGACCACGCACCTGCCGTTGCGGAAAGTCAGTGCGGCCATCACGCCGTCGCGACTCGAGGCCGTGTTGCGCATCGTGGCGGGCGACCTGCGGACGCTGTTCGGAATACGCCGGCCCCGCCTGCTGGTGCTCGGCCTGAACCCGCACGCCGGCGAAGGCGGTCACGTCGGTCGTGAAGAAATCGAGGTGCTCGAGCCGGTACTCGCAGCGCTGCGCAGCGACGGGCTCGATCTCGTCGGTCCCGTGCCGGCCGACACCGCATTCGTGCCGCAGCGGCTCAAGGGCATCGACGCGGTCGTCGCCATGTTCCACGACCAGGGCCTGCCGGTGCTGAAGCACGCGAGCTTCGGCCACGCAGTCAATGTCACGCTCGGGCTCCCGATCGTGCGCACGTCGGTCGATCACGGCACCGCGCTCGACCTTGCCGGTACCCGCAAAGCCGATTCCGGCAGCCTGCAGGCCGCGTTTGCGCTTGCGCTCGAACTGAGCCAGCGCGTACGGCGGCAGGCGTTGCGCTGGTGAGGCACGGCCACGCGAAAAAGCGCTACGGGCAGCATTTCCTGCACGATCCGGGCACGATCGACCGGATCGTCCGCGCCATCGACCCGCGCCCGGGCGATCGGCTCGTGGAAGTCGGTCCAGGCCGCGGCGCGATCACGGCGCCGGTCCTCGCCCTGGCGGGCAGGCTCGACGTCGTCGAGATCGATCGCGACGTCGTCCCGCCGCTGCAGGCGCGTTGCCAGGGACTGGGTGAGTTGCACGTGCACCTGGCGGACGCACTCGAGTTCGATTTTCGCGCCCTGCGCGGTGACGGGCCGCCGCTGCGCCTGATCGGCAACCTGCCCTACAACGTCTCGACACCGCTGCTCTTCCACTTCATTTCGCAACTGGACGCCTTCGCCGACATGCACTTCATGCTGCAGAAGGAAGTGGTCGTGCGCATGGCGGCCGCGCCTGGTTCGGGCGACTACGGCCGCCTCACGGTGATGCTCGCGCCGCACGTCAAAGTGGAGCGGCTCTTCGACATCGGCCCCGGCGCATTCAAACCGGCACCCCAGGTCACCTCGACGTTTTTCGCGCTGATCCCGCGTGCCGCGCCGCCGTTCGAGATCGCCGACCAGGCCGCGTTCGCCGCGGTGGTGGCGGCTGCTTTCTCGAAGCGCCGCAAGACCTTGCGCAACGCGCTGATGGGACTGCTCGACGTCGAAGGGATCGCGGCGGCGGGCGTGGACCCCGGGGCCCGGGCCGAAACGCTCGCTCCGGCCCAGTTTGCCGCCCTGGCGGGCCAATGGGTGACCCGACGAGGCGACGCGCTCCACGCTATTGCGGCAGAATGATTCCGGATTGGTGGCCCTTCCGGCGCCGCCTATAATCCTGCCCGGGCCGCTTTTCGCACCGGAACCACGCGTTCCACGGAGCACACCATGCGCGCATACAAGAAGATCCTGCTGGCTGTGGACGTCACCGAAGGCAGCGAACAGATCGCAGAGCGGGCGCGTGACGTCGCCGAGCGTTGCGGGGCCGATGTCATCCTGCTGCACGTCGTGGAGTACGTCCCGGTCGAGCCGATGGGCGAGGCGTTGCTGCCCGCGGTGCAGATCGAAGGCGAGCTGATCGAGCGCGCCACCAGGCGCATGGCCGAGCTCGCGCAGAAGACCGGCCTCGAGAAGGCGGAGCGCATCGTGCAGGCCGGCAACATCAAGGCCGAGCTCGTGCGTATCGCCACGGACCGCGGCGTCGACCTGATCGTGCTCGGCAGCCGCGAACGGCACGGCCTGTCGATCATGTTCAACCAGACCGAGGACACGATCCTGCACGCGGCGCCGTGCGACGTGCTCGCCGTGCGCTGGAAGAAGACATGACGGCGGCGGATCCCAACCGCATCCGCGTCGACGTCAGCACGAACTACGTCGAGGACCAGTCGAACCCGGGCGAAGGCCGGTTCGTGTTCTCGTACACCATCACGATCCGCAACGAAGGGACGAAACCGGCCCGCCTCGTGACGCGCCACTGGCTCATCACCGACGCCAACGGCAAGGTGCAGGAAGTGGTCGGCGAAGGCGTCGTCGGCGAGCAGCCGCACCTGCAGCCGGGACAGGGTTTCCGGTATTCCAGCGGCGCCATCCTCGAGACGCCGGTCGGCGCGATGCAGGGCAAGTACCACATGATCGCGGACGACGGCGAGCAGTTCGACGCACCGATCGCGCCGTTCCGGCTGGCCATGCCGGGCGTGCTGCACTGACGGGCTTGATGGCCGTCTATGCGATCGGTGACGTCCAGGGCTGCAAGGACGAGCTCGACACCCTCCTCGACCGCCTGAGGTTCGACGCGTCACGCGACCGGCTCTGGTTCGTCGGCGACCTCGTCAATCGCGGTCCGCGTTCGCTCGACGCACTGCGCTTCGTCAAGTCGCTCGGCGATGCCGCCGTCACCGTGCTCGGCAATCACGACCTGCACCTGCTCGCCCTCGCGCGCGGCGGCGCAAGCTGGCGCGATGGCGACGAAGGATTGCAGCCCATCGTCGACGCGCCGGACGCCGACGAGCTGCTCGACTGGCTGCAGGCGCGCCCACTGCTGCATCGCGACGCGCACCTCGGCATCTCGCTGCTGCACGCAGGCCTGCCGCCGCAGTGGAGCCTGCAGACGGCAGCGGCCTGTGCGGGCGAGGTCCAGCGCCGGCTGCTGGGCGAGAACGCCGGGCAACTCTACGAACGCATGTACGGCAACGAGCCAGACACCTGGCGCGACGACCTCGACGGCTGGGATCGCATCCGTTTTACGGTCAACGCTTTCACGCGGCTGCGCGTGTGCTGTGCCGACACGGGCCGCATGGCGCTCAAGTTCAAGGGCGCGCCTGCGACCGCGCCCAGGGGCACGCAGCCATGGTTTCGCATTCCCTGGCGCAAATCTGCCGGCGAACGACTCGTCTTCGGCCACTGGTCCGCGATGGGCTATGTGGACGAGGATCACGTGCTCGGCCTCGACACCGGCTGCGTCTGGGGAGGCTCACTGACCGGGCAACGCATCGACGCGCCCGGCGCCCGGCCGGTGCAGGTAGCGAGCCACACCGGCGGACTGCCTCTCGACGACTGAAACGCGGGCCCGGCTTCAGGGCACGGCGGGTTCGGCGACCGCCGCCGGCCTCGCGTGGAGCGACTCGAGCTTGAGGTGGACCGAACCGACCTGCGACATGCGTGGCATGCAGGTCAGCGACGAGCCGGGTGCCTCGCGAATTCCCAGCGGCTCCAGCACCTGCGGCAGCAATTGATCGAAGAGTTCGCAGTCGCCGTCCTCGATGTGATCTTTGCGCCGACCCACGAATTCGACGATCCGGCGCTCGGCGGGGAACTGCGCCGTCGCCACGTCGACCGCCGTCCCCCTGCCCTGGGTTTTCGCGACCAGCTCGCGCTTCGACTTGCCCGCCTCGAGCTGCGCCAGCAGTTCCGGCGTCACCTCGGTGGGGACCGCCACCTTGATGCGTGCCGTCGGCATCTGCTGGATGCCCGGGCCGTCGAGGCAGCTGACCTGCACCCATGGCTTCGGCCGGGCGCCCAGCGCCGTCAGGATGTACTCGATCTTGTCGTCCAGTCCGCCGCACGAGTAGTAGGTGCCGCGGCCGAAATAGGTGAAAGTGAACTCGTGCTCCGTCCAGACCGCATTGACCGTCGGCACAGCCCTGACCGGGCTGGCGTCCGCTGCCGTCTGTGCCCCGGCAGGCGCCCAGACACCCGCCGCGGCGAATGCCAGCGCCGGCAGGGCCGGACCGATGCGGAGTCTGCGTCGCGTCATGGCGCCTAATTTATACTCGGACCATGCAGTCTTTGACACCGTTCAACCTCCGGCAGTGGATCGACGAGCACCGGTCGGAACTGCGCCCGCCCGTCTGCAACAAGCAGGTGTTCGAACAAGGCGAATTCATCATCATGGTGGTGGGCGGTCCGAACGCCCGCCACGACTACCACGACGACCCGGGCGAGGAATTCTTCCACCAGCTCGAGGGCGACATGCTGCTGCGGACCGTCCAGGACGGGAAGCGCGTCGATATTCCCATCCGCGAAGGCGAAGTGCTGCTGCTTCCTGCCCATGTCCCGCACTCGCCGCAGCGTTTTGCCGATACCGTCGGACTCGTCGTGGAGCGCAAGCGCCGCGCCGGCGAAGCCGATGGCTTCCTCTGGTACTGCGAACGCTGCGACGCGCGCCTCTACAGCGAGTACCTGCAGCTCACCAACATCGAAACCCAGCTGCCGCCGGTTTTCGAGCGATTCTGGTCGAATCCCGAGCACACGGTCTGCCGCACGTGCGGCAGCTCACTGAGGAAGTGACCACTTGAACGGGCTGGAGTTCACTGCCGGCGGCCGGCGCTGGCGCGCCGACGTCACTGCGCCCGCCGATCTCGCCATCGTGCTCGAGTTCAACGGCGCGCAACCGAGCTTTTTCGTCGCCACGCCGGCCTCGAGCGAGCCCCTGCGGATCGGCGGTTTCACGGGCAGCGTCGCGAACGGCGCGAGCTGCAATTGCGCCGTGCATTCGCTGGCCCCGCATTGCCACGGCACCCACACCGAATGCGTCGGGCACGTCACGCGCAGTCCAGTCACGATCGCGAGCCTGACGCCCGTGGCGCCTTGTGTCGCACTGCTCGTCTCCGTCCGGCCGGAGCCGCTCGGCGCGGCGGCGGCGGCCGTGCCAGGCAGT
>JBAVJR010000588.1:0-11600 GCA_049687855.1 Steroidobacteraceae bacterium
GTCGGTGCTCGAGCACACGCCCTACACCTCGGCCGTGCGGCTCACGTACGTCTTCGAAGAAACCGCTGCCACGGTGGCCGATCCCGATCTCGCGATCCGCGTCTACCACGACGCGCGGCTGGCGGAAGTCAGCGCGTGCGGCCGGTGGCTGCGTCACCAGAGCCTCGAGCACGTCCGGGCCGGCATCCCGGCGCAGCTCGGCGAGCGCTGGCTGCGCAACATGCTGCTCAACAAGTGGCTTGATTACTGCCTCGAACGCGGTCACGAATTCACGCCGGCAGCGCAGGTTGCGGCGCATGCGCCTGCCTGAAAAACTGCGCCTGCTGGCCTACCGGCTCGCCGGCCGCGAACCGTCCATCGAGGACGAGCGGCTGTTCGAGCTGTTCCGCAACCGCGTCGCGCTGAAGAAGGAACTCACGGCGCTCGACGACGATCGCCACCGGTTGCTCGACCGCCTCAAGCTGCAGGAAGGCGCGACGATGCGCGTCGAAGAGCAGCTGGCGTCGCTCGAGCAGTACCTCGGCCGGCCCGACGAGGGCTACAAGAGCCTCGCGTACTTCCAGCTGCGGGCGCTGTGGCGCGTCGCGTGCAAGCGGCTCGAGCAGTTCGGCGCCGAGCTGGCGCGACAGCAGAAGGATCGTGAGCGCAAGACCCAGCTCGCGGAGTTCGACCGAGCCAGGCGCGAGCGCGCGGCGCTGGTGGATCGTGAACTGGTCGAGGCCAGGGTGCTCGGCGAACAGCTGCAAGCCGAGCAGAAGCTCGTGCGCCTGAAGCTCGAGTCGCTGCAGGGCTTCTGGAACTACTTCCGGCGGCGCAAGCTGTCCGAGTCGATCCTGGCGCGCGAGCTGCGAATCGTTGCGGCCACCGACCAGATCGAGTCGCTTGTCGCGCAGATCGAGGCGATCCAGTCCGAGCCGCCGCCGTCGTTCGCAGGCCTGAGCGTGGACGGCCGGCGTGCCGTGAACGTCGCGGTCATCGGCTACGCCGAAATGCTGTACGACCGGCTGGCCCCGGGTGGCCTGGCGGAGCTTGCGCGCCAGAGCACGCTGAAGCGGGTGTTCGACGCGAGTTACGGCTCGCCGCAGGAATGCCAGGCGCTGATGCACCGGGCGTCGCAGGCAATCGACGACGTGGAGCGCATGAGTGAAGACCTGGCCGAAATCAAGCGGCGGTCCGATCGCCTGCGCAGTGCGGTCGTCTATCGCGGCCCGGAAGAAGCGGTGCCGAACGCGGATTCCATTGCGCCGGCCGACGCCCGTGCAGTCACGCGGCGCGCGGCGTCCAACGTCCTGCTCGACGAGTACTGGGAAATCCACAGCGCCCTGGTCCGGTGAGCCGATGGCTCGCAGGCGCGGGCGCCGTCCTCAGATGCCGGGCTCGGCCTGCGGCGAGCCGGCCGTCGCGGCAGCTGCGGCGGGGTGCTCGCGGGTGAATACGCGTTTGCGCCACAGGTTCAGGTCGTCGAACCAGACGTAGAACATCGGCACGATGATCAGCGAAACGATGGCCGAGAACGCGAGGCCGCCGATGATGGCGCGCGCGAGCGGGTAGTACGCCGGGCCCTCGCCACCGCCACCCACCTGCGCGTCGCCGATGGCGAGCGGCAGCATGCCGAGCAGCGTCGTGAGCGTGGTCATCATGATCGGGCGCAGCCGGTCGCGTCCGGCCTGCAGGATCGCTGCGTGCCGCGGCATGCCGGCGTGGCGCAGGTCGATCACGTGCGCGATCAGCACGATGCCGATGTTCACGACCACGCCCATCAGCACCATGAAGCCGATCATGGCCATCATCGTGATGGTCGTCCCGGTGAGCGTCAGGAACCAGATCGAACCCACGATGGCGAACACGATCGAGGTGATGATCGAGAGCGGATAGAGCGCGGATTCGAACAGCGACGCCATCACCAGGAAGATCAGCACCACCGCGAGCAGCATGTTCTGCGACATGGTCTGGATCGCCTTGTCGTTCTCCTCGAAGCCGCGGCCGAACTTCCACGTGTAGCCTGCCGGCAGCGCATAAGCCGCCATTACGGGCTCGACGCGCGCGCGCACCTCTTCCATGGTCGTGCCCTTGGTGAGGTTCGCATTGATCACGACTGTCGTCAGGCGATTGAGGCGCTGGATCTCACGGTCGCTCGGTTTCACCACGAATTCGGCGACCGCGCCGAGATCCGTGCGCGAGCCATCGGGCAGCATCACGGGCACGCGCGCCAGGTCCTCGACCGACTGGCGGTCGGATTCGCGGAACGCCAGCCGCATTACGAGTTCACGTTCCGATGTGCGCAGTTCGGGCAGGCGGTCGCCGCGCATGGCGCCCGCGACCGTCATGGCGATGTCCTGCGTGGTCAGTCCGAGCTGCGATGCCCGGTCGCGGTTCACGACGACCTGCACCTCCTGCTCGCCAGTGCCGGCCTCGGAACGCACGGCCTCGAGCCCCGGCACCGACGACAGCCGATGTGCAACTTCGCGCGAGATGTCCGCGAGACGCTCGGTCGACTCGCCGGCCAGCTGCAGGCTGAAGGATGTCGAGCCGCTCATGCTGTCGTCGAAGGTGAAGCTGGGCTTGCCGATGATGATCTCGGGCATTTCCTTGGTCACGATTTCCATGACCTCGGCGGGCGGCACCTTGGCCTTGTCCTTGGGCGTCAGGTACAGGCGCGTGCTGGCCTGGTCCGTTTGCCAGTACGAGAAGTAGGTGTCGACGTCGAGACGTTCCTTGTTGGCCTCGATGTAGGCCTCGATCCGCTTGACGGCCACCTCGACGCGCTCCAGCGGATGCGAGCCTTCGAGGTGGTAGTTGATCGACAGCACGCGGCTCGCTTCCTGGGGAAACGGGTCCACCTTGGTCAGCTTCAGCGCGAAGAGCGGCACCGGCGAGACGACGATCAGCACCGTGATCAGCGCCATCCACTTGCGGTGGGTGAGTGCCCAGTCGAGGGTTCCCTCGTAGCGGTTCTGCAGCCGGCCGAACCACGACCCGTCCTTGACGGGTGGCGGCGGGGACATGCGTGCGGCCAGCATCGGCAGCAATGTCTGCGCGATCACCAGCGACGCGAGCATCGCGACGATGATCGGCACGGCGACGTGCACCAGGAAGATGGACATCTGGTTGCGTTCGCCGAAGACGAGCGGCAGGAACACGATGATCATCGAAAAAGTGCCGGCCAACGTCGCCACGCCGACTTCCTTCACGCCGGCCAGCGTCGACTCGAGCGGATGCCCCGGATGCAACTGCCGGTGCCGGAAGATGCTCTCCGTGATGACCACCGAGTTGTCGACCAGCATGCCGATGGCCAGCAGCATGCCCATCATGGTCAGGATGTTGAGCGTGAACCCGAGGAAATACATCGCCGCGAGGGTCACCAGCAGCGAGGCCGGCACGGCGAGACTGACGATCAGCGTCGTCGGCAGGTGGCGCAGGAAGAAGAGCAGCATTAAGAAGCTGAGCGCGGCACCGACCAGACCTGCCTTGCGCAATTCGCTCAGGGACTCGCGGATGCTGTCGGCCTGGTTGCCGACGACCAGGATCTGGATGCCCTGGAACTGCGGCAGGTCGCGGGCCTTCTCGACCGCTTCGAGCACGTTGTCAGCAACGTCGACGACGTTGGCCTGCGTGGACTTGAACACGTCGATGCCAACGGCGGGGCGGCCGTCGATCCGGCGGCCCACGCTGAGTTCCGGCGCGACCATTTCGACCTGCGCGATGTCGGCGAGGCGCACGCCCCGCGCAATCAACAGGTTGCGCACGTCGTCGATGCTGTTGAACTCGCCGATCGGACGCACCGTGAAACGCGAGTTGTTTTCCGTGATCTCGCCGGCGCTCACCGAGAAGTTGCTTTGTTCGAGCAACTGCCGGAGCTGGCGCACGTCGATGCTGTAGGCGGCGAGCCGGTTGGGGTCGACCAGGATGCGGACTTCGCGGGGCTCGACGCCGCGCAGCTCGACGCGCGCCACGCCCTCGATGCGCTCGATCGGGCGCTGCAGGAACTTCTCCAGCATCTCGTACTGGTCGGTCAGGTCCTTGTCCGAGGCGATGCGGATGACGGTCAGAGGCTGGTCGCCTGAGCTGAAGGCGAACATCAACAGCCGGTCGGCGCCCACCGGCAGCTGCGGCCGGATCGAGTCGAGCTTCGTGCGCACCTCGAACGCGGCGGCGTCCACGTCGCGGTCCCAGTCGAACAGCACCGTGAAGGTCGCCTGGTCGGACTGCGCGCTGGCCCGGATTTCCTTGATGCCTGACAGCGTGGCCAGCGCCTCCTCGACCGGGCGAACCACCAGTTCTTCCATCTCCTCCGGGGTCGAGCCCGCATACGGCACGATGATCTGCATGCCGGGGAACGAGATGTCGGGCATGGCCTCGAGCCGCAGCAGCTTGCCCGAGATGAGGCCCACGGCGAGCAGCGCGAGCGCCGCCATGACGGTAGTCACGGGGCGGGCGAGGGCGACCTTCGTGTGCAGCATGGGCAGGGAGTCCTCAGCCAGCGGCGGCTTCTGCGGCGGGTCCGGGAGCGCCCGTCAGCGGCTCCTTCGCGACGAACTCCTTGCGGTCCATCACCGAGTACACGACGGGAATCACCAGCAGCGTCAGGAAGGTGGTGAGCAGCACGCCGCCGATCACGGTGATCGCCATCGGCGCGCGCACCTCGGCGCCCTCGCCGATGCCGAGCGCCATCGGCAGCAGGCCGAGGATGGTGGTGAGCTTGGTGATCAGGATCGGGCGCAGGCGCAGCTTGCCGCCTTCGACGATCGCGTCGAACTTGGGCATGCCGCCCGCGCGCAGCTGGTTGACCGCGTCGATCAGCACGATCGACTGGTTGACGACGATGCCCGCCAGCATGATGAGGCCGATGTACGCGACGACGTTGACCGTCGTGCCCGTGACCCACAGCGCCCAGACCGCGCCGATCAGCGCGAGCGGGATGGTGAGCAGGATCACGAACGGATGGATCAGCGATTCGAACTGCGAAGCCATCACCAGGTAGACCAGGAAGATGGCGAGGATCAGCACGAACTGCAGCGACCTGAACGAGGCGGTCATTTCCTCGCTCTGGCCCGAGAGGAAGGCGGTCGTGCCCACCGGCAGCTCGACCTTCTGCACGATCGTGTCGAGCGCGGCGACGGCCGAGCCGAGGTCGCCGTGCGCGAGGTTCGCCGAGATGACGGCCACGCGTTCCTGGCCGACGCGGCGCACCTCGGCGGGGCCCATCGCGAGCTTGACCTCCGCGACTGAACCGAGCGTCACCGGGAAGTCGCTGCCCGGGTTCACGATCAGGTTGCGCACTTCCTCGATCGAGGCTGCGCGCGAATCGACGCTGCGGACGAGCACGTCGATCTGCTTGTCGCGCAGCTTGTAGCGCGTCGCCACCTCGCCGCGGACGCTATTGACGACGCGGTTGGCGATGTCGCGGACGACGAGGTTCAGCTGTGTGGCACGTTCCTGGTCGAAGATGATCTGGATTTCCGGATTGCCAGCTTCGACCGTGGTCTTGACGTCGGCGAAACGGCCGTCCTTGAGCATCTGCTGGCGCACGGACTCGGCGGCCACGCCGAGACGGTCGAGGTCGTAACCCGAGACGACGACTTCGAGAGGCGTCGCCATGCTGAAGAGCGCGGGGCGGCTGAAGCGGTACTGCAGGCCCGGCATCTGCTCGAGGTCCTTGCGCATGCCGGCCATCGCCTTTTCTTCGTCTTCGCGGCCGGCGCCGGCCTGCAACGTGATGCTCAGGCGCCCGGTGTTTTCGCCGGCATCGACCGGGTTGGCGTCGAGCCGGTTGCCGGTGCCCGCGACGCTGTAGGCGAGCGCGACGTTGCCAAGCGCATCGCTGGCCCGCTGCGCGGCCTGCACCGAGCGGTCGGTCTGCTCGAGCGGCGTGCCCGGCGGCAGGCGCAGGTCGACGTTGAATTCGCCCTGCGACATCTGCGGAATCAGTTCCGTGCCGAGCCGCGGCAGGATCAGGGCCATCGTCAGCACGAAGACCGCGACGGCCGCTCCGATCACCTTGCCCGGATGCGCGAGCGCCCAGGTGATGGCGCCCGGATACTTCCGGTCGGCCCAGCGGTTGACGGACTGCGTGACGTTGACGAGCGGGCTCAGTGCGAGCTTGCAGCCATGCGAGATCCAGCCGCCGAAGCGCGCGAGAGCATCACGCACGACGCGGAGCCCCCGTCCGACCCGTCCCAGCGGTTTCGGCTCGAGCGGTGCCGTGGCTTCTGCCGTGGCCGCACGGGCTCGGCCCGCGGCCAGCATCGGCACCAGCGTCAGTGCGACCAGCAGCGAAAAGCTCAGCGCGAATGCGACCGTCAACGACTGGTCCTTGAACAGCTGGCCCGCGATGCCGGTGATGAAGATCATCGGCGCGAAGACCGCGACCGACGTCAGCGTGGCTGCAAACACGGCGGTGGCGACCTCTGCCGTGCCGCGCCGGGCGGCTTCGTCACGCGTCATGCCCTTCTCGTGGTTGCGCACGATGCTCTCGAGCACCACGACCGCGTTGTCGACGAGCATGCCGACCGCGAGCGCGATGCCGCCGAGCGACATGATGTTGAGGGTGATGTCGAACGCGTACATCAGCACGAACGTGCCGAGCACCGACACCGGGATCGCGATGCTGCTGATCAGCGTGGCGCGCGCGTCGCGCAGGAAGGCGTACAGCACCAGGATCGCTAGCAGGCCGCCGATGAGTGCCGAGGTCTTCACTTCGCTGATCGCCGCGGCGATGAACGTGGACTGGTCGTAGACCTGCTGCAGCCTGGTGCCCTCGGGCAGGCTCTTCTCGAGCTCCTTGATGCGGGTCCGTACGCCGTTGGCGAGCGCCACGGTGTTCGCGTCGCCTTCCTTGTACACGGCGAGTTCGATCGACTCCCTGCCGTTGACGCGCGTGATCGCCTCGCGGTCCTTGTAACCGCGCGTGACGTTCGCGACGTCGCGCAGGTAAATGGGCTGGCCATCCCTGGTGGCGATGATGGCGTTGGCCATCTGCTCGACGCTCTCGAACTCGTTCAGCGTGCGCACCAGGAAGCGCTGCGTGCCCTGCTCGAGCCGGCCGCCGGACAGGTTGACGTTCTCGGCGCGGATGCGGCGCGTGACGACGTCGATCGAGAGTCCCAGCTGCGCGAGCTTCTGCTGGTCGACGAAGACCTGCACTTCGTCTTCGTAGCCGCCGCTCACCTTGACCGCCGCCGAACCCTCGACCGCTTCGAGGTCGGGCTTCAGGCGGTCTTCCGCGAACCGGCGCAGCGCCTTGAGCCGCTCGATGCTGTCGGCGCCGGTCGCGGCGCCTTCGTCCTGCAGCGCGAGACGCATGACGGGTTCGCTCGCCGGGTCGAAGCGCAACAGCAGCGGCCGCTTGGCCTCGATCGGCAGCTGCAGCAGGTCGAGTTTCTCGCGGACGTCGATGCCCGCGATGTCCATGTCGGTGCCCCAGAGAAACTCGAGCGTCACGTCGGACTGGCCGGCGCGCGAGACCGAGCGCACTTCCCGGACGTTGCGGATGATGCTCACGGACTCTTCGACCGGCCGCGTGATCAACGTCTCGAGCTCGAGCGGCGCCGCGCCCGGCAGTTCCGTCCGGATCGTGATGGTGGGGTAGGAGAGGTCGGGCAGCAGGTTCAGCTTGAGCCGCGACAGCGACACGAAGCCGAACAGGGCGATGGCGACCGTGAACATCACGATGGTGACGCGGCGTTCGATCGCGAAGTCGATCAATGACTTGAGCATGGACTGTCCCCGGGGGGAGGCGCCGCCCGCGCGGCGTCCCGCAGGTTGCGTTACTTCGCCTTGGCCTGGTCGGCAGCGACCGCCGCGGCCGGTTGCGGCGCGCCGTCACCGACGATCTTCACCAGCGTCCCGGTCTTGAGGCCCGCCTGGCCGACCGTCACGACCTGCTCGCTGCCCTCGAGGCCGTCGAGCACTTCGATCCAGCCGCCGTTCGCGAGACCTGTCCTGATCGGGCGTTGCTCGGCCTTGCCACTCGCCACGACGAACACCGACTGCTGGCCGTCTGCGTCGAGAATCGCCGTGCGCGGTAGCTGCAGCGCGGCCTGGCGCCGCTCGTAGACGATGTTGACGCGCGCAAACATGCCGGGTTTCAGCGTGCGCGTCGCATCCGGGACTTCGACGCGGGCGCGGAAGGTGCCGGTCTGGGGGTCCACCGTCGGGCTGATGCGCGAGATCGTGCCGTTGAAGCGGGCGCCGCCTAGCGCGTCGATGACGACTTCGGCGTTCTGCCCCGGCGCGATCTTGCGGAACTCCTTCTCCGGCACGTGCACGAACGCGAGCAGGGGATCGAGATCGGTGACCGTGAACGTCGGGTCGTTCGGGCCGATGGTGTTGCCCACCTTGATCTTGCGCGCCGAGATCACGCCGTTGATCGGCGCGCGGATCTCCGTGTAGCTTAGTTCCAGGCGGGCGCTGTCATACCCGGCGCGCAGTGCGTCGAGGTCGTACTTGGTGTTCTCGGCCGTGCTTTTCGGCACGAGGCCCTTCTCGGCGAGTTCGAGCGTGCGCTTGTAGTCGCGTTCGAGCTTGCGCAGGTTGGCGTCGGTCTGGGCCAGCGTGAGGCGGAGGCGGTCGCCGTCGAGCCGCGCCAGCACCTGGCCCGCCTTCACTGCGTCGCCTTCCTCGACGAAAATCTGCCGCACCTCGCCCCCGACCTTGGCGACGACCGTAGCTTCCTCGTGGGCCTCGATCGGCGCCGTGCCCGAGTACACGGCCACCATCTCGGCTCGCCTCAGGGGCTGGACCTCGACCGGCACGGTCGCGCTCTTCGCTGCCTCGGCGCCTTCCTTGTCCTTGGCCTTGCCGTTGTTGCAGCCGGCGGCAAGCAAGCCCGCCAGGCCGGCCAGCGCCAGCCAGCGTAGGGACTTGCGCTGCGGGCCGGCTGACGGCAGGTGTTGTTTGGTCATGGACGGCGAGCCCCTGTGGATCGGTTCGGACTGGGTGCAATGGTATGGGACCATAGTGTTGTAGTCAAGTACAACACTAGAAGCCTGTCGCTCGCAGCGACAGTCGGGCGGGGCGCCTGACCGGACCTCAGCCGCCCTTGCTGGAGTCGCTGGCCCTGGCCACGAACTTCGGTTCGAGCCGGGCGAGGTCGGCCGTGATTTCGGCGGCTTCGCCCAGGATCGCGTCCGGCGGGTCCTTGATCTCGCTGGCGGCCTTCAGCGCGGGCTCGCCGAGCGTCTGCCGCCGCGCGTTCTCGCGCGCCAGCTGTTCCTGCGTGCGGGCCTCGCGCTCGGCCTTGCGCGTGGCCAGGTTCAGCGAGACCGACTTCTCGGCCCGCATCTTCTCGAGTGCGGAGATTTCGCTGACCGCAAACTGGAAGTTGGGATCGCCGGCGACGCGCGCAGCGTGCTCCTGCTGCAGTTCGGGCAGCAACGGCGTGAACGCTCCTTCGCGGCTGAAGCTCGACGAGCGGATGCGGTTCCACGGCAGCGAGCCATCGCGCGAGCTTTCGCCGACTTCGTCCGTGCTGATGGCAGAGGGCAGCGCCAGGTCCGGCATCACGCCGCGATTCTGGGTGCTGTCGCCCGTCACGCGGTAATACATGCCGATGGTGACCGTGAGCTGGCCATAGCCCGGATCCTGCCCGAGCGCGTAACGATCGAGCGGGTAGAGGTTCTGCACCGAGCCCTTGCCGTAGGTCTGCTGGCCGAGCACGAGGCCGCGGCCGTAGTCCTGCATCGCGGCGGCAAAGATCTCGGACGCCGAGGCGCTGAAGCGATCGACGAGGATCGTGAGCGGGCCGGAGTAGGCCGCCTGCCTGTCCTCGGATTCGAGCACTTCGACGCGACCGCCGGTTTCGCGCAGCTGCACGACCGGACCCTTGGGCACGAACAGGTTCACGAGGCCGATGGCTTCGGAGAGGTGGCCGCCGCCGTTCTCGCGCAGGTCGAGCACGAGGCCGTCGACGCCGCCTTCGGCCTTGATCTCGTCGAGGAGCTTGCGCACGTCGCGCGTGGTGCTGCGATAGTCATCGTCGCCGGCCGCGCGCGCGTTGTAGTCCTGGTAGAAGGAGGGCACGGTGATGACGCCGACCTTCAGCTCGTTGTCGCCGCGTCTCACCTTGCGGATCTCTTTCTTCGCCGCCTGCGCTTCAAGCGTGATCTTGGTGCGGGGCAGCGTGAGGACGTGTTCCTGCGTGCCCGGGGGGGCGTTGCCCGGCTGGATCTGCAGACGCACGAACGAGCCGTTCGGGCCGCGGATCAGTTGCACGACGTCGTCGAGACGCCAGCCGACGACGTCGACCATCTTGCCGTCCTTGCCCTGGCCCACGGCGAGGATGCGGTCGTTGGCCTTGAGCTCGCCGTTCTGCTGCGCCGAACCGCCGGGCAGGATTTCCATGATGGTCACGTAGTCGTCGATCGACTGCAGCGACGCGCCGATGCCCTCGTAGGACAGGCTCATCGCGATGCGGTATTCCTCGGAATTGCGCGGCGAAAAATAGCTCGAATGCGGGTCGAAGACGTGGGCGAACGCGTTCATGAAGTTTTCGAACACGTCGTCGGCCGTGATCTGCTCGGAACGCTTCGCGACCCGCTCGTAGCGCTTCTTGAGCACGTCGCGCGTGTCGGCCCAGGTCTTGTCCGCGAGCATCAGCGAGAGGGCATCGTTCTTGACGCGCTTGCGCCAGAGTTCGTCGAGCTCGTCCCGGGACGCGGGCCAAGGCGCGTGCTCGCGGTCGAACTCGAAGGACTCGTCGAGCTTGAAGTCGGGCTCGGTGTCGAGCAGCTTGATCGCGTAAGCCATGCGCTCGCGGTTGCGTTGCTGGAACCGGTTGAAGATCGCGAAGGCGGGCTCGAGCTTGCCGGTCGTGATGGCGTCGTCGAGCTCGTAGCGGTACTGCTCGAATTCCTTGATGTCGCCGGCCAGGAAGTAGCTGCGGCTGCCGTCGATCGATTCGAGGTAGCGGTCGAGCACCAGCGACGAGACCGGGTCGTTGACCGGGGCCTGCCGGTAGTGCGAGCGCTCGAACATGCTGCTCACGAGCCGGGCGACCTTGGCGTGCCGCTCGGTCGGCGCAAAATCGGTGGTGGTCGTGGCATTGGCCGTGGCCGTTGGTGACCGGGCCGTGCCGAGCAGCAGCGTGCCCACGGCGAGCAGCAGCGCGACCAGCACTGCCGCGCCAGCGCGGCTGACCCCGCGGCGGGCTGCAGGAGCGGGTGACGACGGGGACGGCCCCTGTTCAACAGGCTGATACACTTGGGAATTCCTTGACGGACATCGGACTGGACGGCGGACGGCAAGTGCTCCGCCGGAACGCTAGGCTAGAGACACCTCGGCACCCAAGCAAGGGCCGCAACCACCCTGGAGCGAGCGAATTCGTGCGACCCCTCACTGTATTGACCGCCATCGTGCTCGGGTCGTCGGTGGCGACGACTTTCGGCCTGGGCGCGACGCTGATCGTGTTCCTGGTGCTGTCGGGCGAAACTCCGCGGTTTCGCGAGGAATTGCCGCTGCTGGCGGTATACGTGGCCATCTTCGTCGGTTTGACCGCGCTGGCGGCCGTCAGTTTCATCGGCCAGGCGCGCGAGACCGCCTGGCGGCACTGGGCAGTCGGGGCGATGTGGGCCGCGTTGGCCGGCCTGGCGGGGCTGTATGCC